>JASHVN010000685.1 GCA_030044555.1 Xanthobacteraceae bacterium
CCACGAGCGCGTGGCGTCGATGAGCATCCGGTTCCACAGCCCGGTGCCAAGCTGCGCCACGTCGCGGTCCTCCATCGGCGTAGACGGATCGATCGGCGAGCCAAATATTCCCGGAAAGATCACGATGCCGCCTTCGCCGGCGTTGACGCGATACGCGAACGCCCATTCGACCTGCTCGTCATCCGACGGATCGATATCCTCTTCCACGACAGTGACGTGCTTATAGCGATATTGGGCGGCGCTGTTTCCCCATAGTGCGGCGGCGATCTGCTTGGGTTGCCCCTGGTAGTGCTTCTTGATCTGGACGCGCAGGTTCACGCCGTTGGTGATCGGCGGCGCGTAGACGTCGAGAACGCTGGGGATGCCGGCGCCGTTGAGGATATTCCAGGCGATCGCCGCGCGCTGCACCGATGACATCACGCTGTTCTCGCTATAGGAGCCGGGCAGCGTGCCTTCCAACGAGCCGCATAAGATCGGATCGCGCCGGTGCGTGATGCAACTGATCTGCATGGTCGGGCGCGGCGTCGGCAGGTCGGACACGTAACCGGTGAATTCGCCGAACGGCCCTTCGCTCTCATAGGTCGAAGGGTCGTCGCTGATCGTGCCTTCGATGACGATCTCGGCGCTCGCCGGCACTTCCAGATCAACCGTCTCGCAGCGGACCAGCTGCGCCGGTTCACCGCGATAAGCGCCCATTACGTCCCACTCGCAGATGCCGGACGGCACCGGCGATCCGGCGAGGAACGGCATGATCGGATCCCAGCCGATCACGCAGGCGACCGGCATGGGCTTGCCGCGCGCAGCCCATTTGACGAAGTGCGCGCCCCAATGCTGGCCGCCCTTGATGAGCAGAAACGGCGACGTGTTTTTCTTGCCGATCATGCCGCGATAGAGACCCACATTGGCAACACCGGTATCCGGGTCCTTGGTGACGATGGCGGAGAAAGTGTGGATGTAACGGCCGCCTTCGAGGTAATGCCATTTCGGCACGGGAAACTCGGTTTGATCGATCGCCTCGCCGCGGACGATGACCTCCTTCACCGGCCCGGTATCAACGAGCACCGGCGCGATCTTTTCGCGATTTTTCGCTATCACGTATTGGACGAGGTCGCGATTGGGCGCGTCGGGGGAAAAACCAAGCGCCAGCGCCAGCCGCGAGCGCGCGCCGAGCCCGCTGACGAACAGTTTGCTGCAGCGGCCGCCCGTATAGCCTTTGATATTCTCGAACAGGAGCGCGGGGCCTTTTTTCTCGAGAACACGCCGCGAAATAGCGCCGATCTCGCGGTCCCAATCGACCTCGGCCGTGATGCGCCGCAGCTCGCCCTGTTGCTCCAGGCTCGCCATCCACTGCCGCTGGTCCAAAAAGCCCATGTCCTACCGCTCCCGTTACTCGTGTGGTGGATTTGAAGTTCCTACAATCCGAACGCAAACTCGAATAGGAACTTCCAAATCCAAAAACCACACTAGCAATCATCAAACTGCCAGTGTCTCGATTCCGGAGTTCGCATAAAAGCCGCCGCCAACGCGTGCGAACTTCGGAATCGGGACACTGGCCGCGTCCATCTTACCCTTGATTGCCGCCTGAATTCCCGTAATTCTTTTGTCTCAGCAATGGGATCGCGGCAATAACCGCGCTCCGCATAACGGACCAGGAAGCACCGCATGAGTACGGCGCGTATCTTCGATCTCAGCGGCAAGGTGGCGCTGGTGACCGGAGCCTCAAGCGGCCTCGGCGTACGCTTCGCCGAGGTCTTGGCCGAGAACGGCGCGTCGATCGTGCTGGTGGCGCGGCGGAGCGACCGGCTGACGGGCGTCAAGGCCCGGATCGAGCAAGCCGGCGGCCATGCGGTCGCGGTCGAGGCCGACGTGCGCGATCGCGCAGCCATGGCGGCTGCCTTCGATGCTGCGGAAAAAGCCTTCGGCACGGTCACGATTCTCATCAACAACGCCGGCGTGGCGCACTCCGGACGCGCGGTGGAGCTCGCCGAGGAAGAATGGCGGCGCGTTCTGTCCACCGATCTCGACGCCGTCTTCTATTGGTCGCAGGAAGCGGGGCGGCGCATGCTCGCAGCAGGCAAAGGCGGCGCCATCGTCAATATCGCCTCCGTCCTCGGCCTCGGCGTCGACAAGGGGGTTGTTGCCTACGCGACGGCGAAGGCCGGAGTCATTCAGTTGACCAAGGCGCTCGCCCTCGAACTGGCGTTCAAGGGCATTCGGGTCAACGCCATCGCGCCGGGCTGGATCGTGACCGAGCTCAATCGCGGCTATCTCGAAAGCGAAAGGGGCAAGGCGCTGACGCGCGAAATCCCGGTCGGCCGCTTCGGGCAGGAGCGCGATCTCGACGGACCATTGCTTCTTCTTGTCTCCGACGCCGGACGCTTTGTCACCGGCGCCACCATCGTGGTCGACGGCGGCCAGTCGGTGGCCTTGCGCGGGTGACAAGTCTCAGAGCGGCCGGTGCATTCGCCCAAACAGCCAACCCAGTCCGAGCGCGATCGCCACGGCCGTATAAGGCTGATTCTCGATCGTGTTGCGGAGCGCCTGCTCGAAAGAACTCGCCGTGTTACGTGCGGCCGTCGTGGTCGCGTCGGCCGCCTGGCCGGCACTGTCGCGGGCCTGATCGCAGAGATCTTGAGCGGCGTCCGAGACCTCCTTGGCTGCGTTGGAGGCGTTCTTTTTAGCGTCGCCAAAAGCGCGATTGAAGTCGGAAGACGGCGTTCCGTTCTCTGGCATGGAATGCTCCATCGGAAATGAAATCGCCAAATAACGCGCGGAAGCACGCAAAGTTCATCTTTGGAACATTTGTTTTGTCGTCGGGTTGTCGCAACGGGCGGAGCCACCGGAGAAGGTGTGATGTTTCAGCCGCGTTCGAAAGACTTTTCCGACCCCCACGTCAGCGCACATGTCAGCGCAATCGTCGATCACTTGCGCGCTATCCAAGATGAATTGGCCGAGATCGGAAGAAAAGCCGGACGGCGCAGCTCGGCAAGCGCGGCCGCGGCTGGCGATCAGATTGCCGACGCCATGACTCCCATCCTCAAAGATATGACTCCCATCCTCAAAGACATTGTCGATCGCCTCTGGCGCGGCCAACGCGCGGCAGTCGACGGAGCCGCCAACATGGGGGATCAGGCCGTCAAGATCGGCACCAGGATCGGCAGCGATGCCCTGGGGCGCATCTCCGACCAAGCCAAGGAACGGCCGCTGCTGACGCTGGCCGTTGCTATCGGCGTCGGCATTCTCATCGGAGCCGCGGGCCGGCGGAACTAGTTTCATTGCGAGCGAAGCGAAGCAATCCAGGGGCCGAGCACTGGGCCTCTGGATTGCTTCGTCGCCATCGCTCCTCGCAATGACGACGCTGTCGTACCAGTTTGATCGGATATTGCTCCAGCCTGGCGGCGGCCGAGCGCTGCCCTATGTGACCAACCCGCCGTTATTGTGCTAGCGGTCGAGGCGGATGGAGACGCCGCGATCGCGCTTGAGCGGGTGAGATGGGGCTGGAACAGGTGCTGATTGTGTTCGCCGGCGCGCTTGCCGGCGGCATTGTCAATGGACTGACCGGATTTGGAACCGCCATTACGGCGCTCGGCATCTGGCTTTATGCCATACCGCCGACCGTCGCCTCCTCGCTCGCGATCACCTGCTCCGTGGTGTCGCAAACGCAAACGCTGCATCTGATCTGGCGGTCGATCGAATGGAAGCGCGTGTTGTGCTTCGTCGTTCCGGGCGTGCTCGGCGTACCGCTCGGGACTCTCGTTCTGCCGCACGTGGATCCGAGGATTTTCAAGCTTGGGCTCGGATCCTTTCTGGTCGTCTATCCGGCCTATGTGCTCGTTCGCCGGCGTCAAATCGAGAAGGCTTGGGGCGGCGCGCTCGCCGATGGCCTGGTGGGTTTCGGCGGCGGCGTTCTCGGCGGGCTCACCGGCTTGTCGGGCGTATTGCCCGTCGTTTGGACGGACGTCCGCGGCTGGAGCAAACAGCGGCGCCGCGCGGTGGTTCAGTTCTTCAACATGGCGATACTTTCGCTCGCCCTGGTCGCCCACGCCGCTTCGGGACTTTTGACAAGAGACGTCGGCCTTGCAGTTCTCATCGCTCTGCCGGGCTCGATCGGAGGGGCGTGGCTGGGCGCGTTCATCTACAAGCGGCTGGCCGATCGCGGCTATCAGCGCGTCATCATGCTGCTGTTGCTTGCGTCAGGTCTGGCTTTGATCTGGACGACAGCATGATCCCGAAAAGCCTGCCCCGGACCCGATCCGGGGTGGAAACCGGTTTTCGGAAAAGCATGCCCTCGGGCTTGACCCGAGGGATCATGCTCAAAGGAAAAATCCAGCCGCTGAGCGCTTTGGACCGGAATCCCGGCCATCACGTCTGCGCGTCCGCCATGGCTGCACTCTTGGCGCTGCGATTGCGTCCGGCGATTGCGGCGAGCACGTAGCCGAGCTTGCCGATGGGCTGCGCGCTCTTGCTTAAGACCAGGAGCGTACGCTCGGCCAGAAAGCTGCGTTCGTTGTCGGTCAATTCCTTGGCGGTGAGGACCACGATAGGGAAGTCGACGAAGTCCGGCTTTTGCCGCACGCGCTCCAAAAACTCGAAGCCGTCCATCTTTGGCATCATCAGGTCCAACAGCGCCAGCGCAGGCCGGGGATGCGACGACAGCCAATCGAGCGCGGCCTGCCCGTTGACGGCTTCCACCGCCCGCATGCCGACGCTTTCGATCGTGCTCTTGACCATCGCGCGCACGTCGGGATCGTCGTCGACGACCAGCACCGTGCCGTCCTGTTTGGTGGCGGCGAATTTTTGAATGAGCGCGACCAGCCGGTTGCGGTCGATCGGCTTGGTCATGTATTCGGACGCGCCGAGCGAGAAGCCCAGATTGCGGTGGTCGACGATGGTCAGCATGATCACCGGAATGTCGGCAAGCTGCGGCTCCGACTTCATGATGCCGAGCACCGACCAGCCGTCCAGTTTCGGCATCATCACGTCGAGGGTGACGATGTCGGGCGGACTCGTGCGCAGGATGTTCAATGCCTCGACGCCGTCCCTGGCATGCCTGATCTGATAACCCTCCTTGCCCAGCGTTGCCGCAAGCACGTCATGGACGGCGGGATCATCATCGACAACCAAAACCTCGATGGTATCGGACGACGGCTCGTGGATGGCGACGGAACGGGCGCTGTCCAGATCGGGACTATCGTCTGCCGCCACCTTGATGGCGCGATCCGGCAGCACAATGGTGAAAGTCGAACCCTGGCCCGGCGTGCTCTTCACATCGATCGAGCCGCCGAGCATGGCGCAGAAGTGCCGCGTAATGGTCAAGCCGAGCCCGGTGCCGCCGAAATTGCGCGTGGTGGACGAATCCGCCTGCGTGAAAGCCTGAAACAAGCGGCCCATCTGCTCCTCGGTCATGCCGATGCCGCTGTCGATGACCTCGAATTTGACGAAAGGGGCGCCGCCGCGCTCCTCGCGGGAAAGCCGCAGCGTCACCGTCCCCTCTTTGGTGAACTTCGCGGCGTTGCTCAGAAGATTGATGATGCTTTGCTTGAGTTTCGTGAGGTCGGTCTGCAGCGCCCCGATATCCGGCGGGCAGTCGATGACGAGTTTGTTGCCGTTCTTCGTCATCATCGGCTCGACGATGGTCTTCACCTCGTCGACCAGCCTGGCCAGGAACACGTGCTCCAGATAAACGTCCATGCGGCCGGCCTCGATCTTCGATAGATCGAGAATATCGTTGATGAGGCCGAGCAGGTGCTTGCCGGCGGCTTGAATCTTTTCCAGATCCGCCATGCTCGCCTTGTCGGCGCGATCGGTCGCGTCCTCCAAAAGAATTTCGCTATAGCCGATGATGGCGTTGAGCGGCGTGCGCAGTTCGTGGCTCATGTTGGCGAGAAAGGATGACTTGACCCGGCTCGCCGATTCGGCGGCCTCTTTGGCCTCCCGCATTTCGATCTCGGCGCGCACCCGGTCGCGAATATCGACAAAGCTGGCGATCACGGCCTTCTGATCGCGGTAGTCGAGGCGCACGCGCGACACCATCACATTGGCGTCGGCGCCGTCCGGCCGCTTGAAGTGAAACTCCTTTCGCTCGCTGGATGCGCCGTTGATGATGTCGGCGAGTTCCCTGCCCTTTTCGGGTTCGGCGAAGATCGAGGCCAATGGCTGGCCGAGCAGAGCGTCCGTGCCCTTGCCGACGATCTCACAGAAGCTCGGATTAAGATGCAGCAGCGTTTGATCGCTTTCGCTGACGATAATCAGCCCGACCGGCGCGGCGGCGTCGATGGCGCGAAAGCGCTCCTCGTCCTCGCGCAGCTGCTTTTCCGCCTCTTTCCGCTCGGTGATGTCGGTGTAGATGGCGATGAAGCCGCCGCCCGGCACCGGATCGCGCCGCACCTCAAGCACCGTGCCGTCGGGGCGTACGCGTTCGAACGAATGCGACCGGTCGAGCATCGCCAAACGCTTCTTCAACTCACTTTCGATGTCCGCGTCGTCGCCGAACTCGCCGCGCTCGCCGAGGTAACGGATGTAATCGGAGAACGTACGATCGGTGCCGAGGAACTCGTCCGGCATTTCCAGGTATTCGCGAAAGAGCTTGTTCCAGGTGACGAGCTTGTGGTCGGCATCGTACATGGCCACGCCCTGTGCCATGTTTTCCAGGGTCGCGCGCAGCAGCGCGGTTTCGCGTCCGGCCTGCGCGAACATTATCTTCATTTCTTTGGTGTCGGGCATAGGGGGCTCTTTGTCTATCCAGTCATGGCCGCGATGGCCCCGGCGCGCGCCGGATAGATGTCGAGCATCGCGGTAAAACCGGCGATATCGAGGACTTCGCGAACGGACTCCTGAACGCCGCAAAGTGCAAACGAGCCGCCGATCGCCTTGACCTTCTTGACCAGGAGCAACACCGCGCGCAATCCGGCGCTGGTCACAAAGTCAACGCCGGTAAGATCGATCAACAGGTTCGGGTTCGGATTGGCGATCAGGCCGCCTATTTTCTCGGCAAATGCCGCGCTGGCGCCGCCATCGAGCCGCCCGATCGCCGTCACCACGGAGGTGCCGCCAATGCTTTCGTCACGAATTTCCATTATTTGGCTTCTCCCTCCTCCGAAATGTCGCCCCGGCTGACCGCGAAAGCCGTGCAATTCTCACCGTTTCGTCGTGCGTACTCAAAGCTACAACTTAATTTCTTCACCAGGTAGAGGCCCAGGCCGCCAATAGGCCGATCGCCGGGCGCAACATCAATCGATGGATCCGGCGCAAGTCGCGGGTCGAATGGCGGGCCAACATCGACGATCTCACCGGTCACTTTCTCCGGCTCGACAGTGATCGCGACTCTTGCCGGATGATGGCGACAATCGCCATGCATGCCCAAATTGATCAGAATTTCTTCCAGAATCAGCGCGGTGTGATGCGTGGGGCGATCTTCGACTCCGCGCGCGTCGAGAAACGTCATGATGCGCTCGGTCAGATCGGAAATCGCCTCGGGTGTTGCCAGTATGCTGGCTTCGAAACGCGCCTGCGATGAAGTCATGACGGCGCCTTTTGCCCCAGCGACAACAGGATCGCCGCCATGTCATCGAAAGCCGGGCGGCCGCCTTCAAAGGTGCGGACTTCACCTGCCAGACGCTTCAGCGGCTCGTGCTCGGACCGCGCAAGGCCGGCGAAAAACGTTTCGATCCTAGCTTCGCCGTAAATCGCATTGGCGGGATCGTGCGCCTCGGTGAAGCCGTCGGTAAGGACCAGCAGGCGATCGCCGGGATTAAGCGTGACGGTTTCCGCCTGATAGACGGCATCCTCGACCAGGCCAAGCGGCGGGCCGCCCATGAAGCCGAGGCGCACAACCTTGCCGGTACCGTTGCGGTGAAACGGCGGAATATGTCCCGCACGCACATAGGCCAGCTTGCCGGTTGCAAGATCCAACGCGGCGAGCAGAAAGGTGACGAACATGCAGCTGTCGTTGCCGGCCGCGAGCGCGGCGTTGACAATGCCAAGCGCCCGCTGCGG
>JASHVN010000686.1 GCA_030044555.1 Xanthobacteraceae bacterium
TCGGGCGCATCGATCTGCAGGAGCAGATCGTTGTTCACGATCGCCTCGTATTCGACCTGTAGCGCTGCGCCGAGCGCCGCAAGATAATTGCCGAGCGAATCGTAATGCTCATTGCGCACCGCCGTTGCCAGAATGCCCGGCGATGGCGCGCTCATGAACGCCTCGACAAAGGTCTCCGGACTTTCGGCGAGCACGTCGTTGAACGCGCGGCACTCGTCGTTGATGGCGCGATCGTCAAGATAGCGCACGGCACCGATCGCCTTCGGCAACCCGCCCAGCGCCGACACTTGCGTCTTGCCGGAGTGCTGCTCGGTCCACATCCGTTTGAATTCCGGATAGCGGTCGATATCGGCGCGCGACGGCCGCTCCCAAGTCCCGCCGAGACCCGACAGCCGGCTCTTCAGATATAGAAAGAACGAGTCCCGCTGCTGTTCGCCGTTGTTGCCGACATCGATGCCGGCCTCGCGCTGCTTGCGCACGGCAGCGCGCACGGCGTCACGCCCGAGCCGATCGATTTCGGCCGCGTCAATCGGCTCGCCGCGCGCCCGCAAGGCATAGAGTCGCGTCAGTTCGTGCGGCCGCGGCAGGCTGCCGGTGTGGGTGGTCAATATCCGCGAGGTGCTGCGCTGCATGGACTTTGTGTTCTTGAGTGAGCGGGCGATTAGGTCCTGGCCGGATTGGATGATGTGCTATTATTTCGCAAAACCACCCAATCGGCCGAAGCGGGTTATACCAGGGAGTTATAGATGGCCAGGATCGTGCTCGGGCTTGGATCGTCGCACACGCCGATGCTGCTCGCCGCCGACGAGACGTTGCCGCGCTTTCTCGAAACCGACCAGAAGATCAAGCACCGCGACAAGGAAGGCCGGCCGGTCACGTATGCCGAGCTTCTGGAAAAAGCCGATCCCAAAATGGCGGCGATGGTCGCGCCGGCCGAACTCGTCGCCCGGCAAAACAAAGTTCGCGCGGCCAGCGCCCATTTGAGCAAGGTCCTCAATTCCGCCGGCCTCGACGCCCTCATCGTTATGAGCGACGACCAGGACGAAGCCTATCTGGAAGACAACCGGCCGACCTTCGCGATTTATTACGGCGACACGATCCTCAACAGCAACGAGCAGCACGAGCAATATCACCGGCGCTTTCCGGAATGGTACGTGCAAAACCGGCAGGGCTTTTTCGAGGAGAACGAGCCGCGCGAATATCCGGTCGCCTCGAAGCTCGCGCTGCACCTGATCGGTTGGCTGATGGATAACGGTTTCGATCCGGCGTCGTCAAAGCGCATGCGCAAGGGGGAAGGTGAAGGCCACGGCATGGCCTACGTGCATCGCCGCCTGATGGACCCGGCAAAGCCCATCCCCATCGTGCCGGTTTTTCTCAACACGTATTTTCCGCCGAACCAGCCGCGGCCGCGGCGCTGCTACGCGCTCGGCGAGGCCATCCGCAAAGCGGTTGAAACCTACGCCGACAATGCCCGCATCGGCATCATCGCTTCCGGGGGCTTGAGCCATTTTCTGGTGGACGAGGATTTCGACCGCGCCATCCTCAAAGCCTGCGCCGACAAGGACGCCGCGTTTTTGCAGAATCTGCCGCGCAACAAGCTCCACTCCGGCAGCTCGGAAATTCTCAATTGGGTGGGCGTTGCCGGCGCCTGCGCGCATCTCGACTTGAACTGGTTCGAATACGTTCCCGGCTACCGAACGCCGGCCGGGACCGGCACGGGACTGAGCTTCGCAAGCTGGGCTTAAGCTTCCCCCATTGCCGTCCCAGGACCTCCCCGGAAAGTGCGCGACGAAGCCGCGCACTGCCGGGTTGCACGTTCGCTTGCGCCATTTCGGGCTTTCGCCCTAGTATTGGGAACAGCGTTGAAATCGACGAAATCGGAAAAACTGGGAGGGTATCTGATGTCCAGAGGAATGCTCGCGGCTGCTGCCGCAATGGCCGCGACGGCCGTATTGGCCGGCGGCGCAACCAGCCAAGCGCTGGCGCAGGAAGTCAAGGTCGGCGTGACGCTGCCCTATACGGGAGTCGGCGCCGAACTCGCGCAGCAAATGGACCGTGGCATGGAGCAATATCTCAAGCTCAATGCCAACCAGGTAAAACCTTATAAGATCACCATCATCAAGCGCGACTCGAAGGAGCCAAACGGCGCCGCGTCGAAGATCGACGCCCAGGAATTGCTTACCCAGGACAAGGTCGATGTGCTGGCCGGCTGGGTCTACTCGCCTGACGCCATTGCGGCCGCACCGGTGATCACCGCCGGCAAACGGCTTGCCGTGATCATGAATGCGGGCACGGCGTTCATCACAAATCTCTCGCCTTATTTCGTGCGCACCTCGTTCACGCTGTGGCAGTCGAGCTACGTGATGGGCGACCAGGCCGCGAAGTACATGCATGCGAAGACCGCGGTGGTCGCCTACACCGACTATCCGCCCGGCAAGGACGCGCTCGCCGGGTTCAAGACGGCGTTCGAGAAGGCCGGCGGCAAGGTTATCGACGCCATTCCGGCGGGCGGGCCCGACGCTACTCCTGATTTCACTCCGTTCTTCCAGCGCGCCAAGAACGATCATCCCGATGTGCTGTTCGTGTTCGTGCCTGCCGGCGATCAGGCGACCGCGGTGGTGAAAACCTACGCAGCGCTCGGCTTGAGCGCCGCCGGCACCAAGCTCATCGGCACCGGCGACATCGTCCCCGACAATAAGCTGCAAGGCATGGGCGATGCCGCGGTCGGCCTCATTACGGTTCATCACTACAATGCCGATCTCGACAACCCGCAGAACAAGGCCTTCGTTAAGGCCTGGAAAGTGGCCTACGGGCCCGATGCAACGCCTGACTTTACCTCGGTCGGCGCCTATGACGGCATGGCCGCCATCGTTCACGCCGTCCACGCCACCAA
>JASHVN010000687.1 GCA_030044555.1 Xanthobacteraceae bacterium
TTCAGGCTTGGCGTTCAAGCCTGGCGCTCCGGTGTGCGCACCGTCAGTCCGTCGAGGTCCTCACGGACCTTGATCTGGCACGACAGCCGCGAGTTCGGCCGCACCTCGAAGGCGAAATCGAGCATGTCCTCTTCCATCGGCGATGGCTCGCCCACCTTCTCCCGCCAGGCCTCTTCGATATAGACATGACAGGTCGAACAGGCGCAGGCGCCGCCGCATTCGGCTTCGATGCCCGGCACGCCATGCTTGATGGCCGTTTCCATGACGGTCGAACCGACTTCTCCCTCAACCGTGCGTGCGGTGTCCTCGACATCGATGAAGGTGATCTTGGCCATGGCGGAAGGTTAAAGCGCGGGAGGCGTGGGCTTGAGGGGATCGGCGGACGTTATGATGACGCGCTCCTTCTATCGGCTCATGCCGCGAAGCGCCAGCCTCGTTCGGGCAGCGGAAATTGGCCTTGGCTAGGTTCCGCGCGCCGGATTGGCCAGGCGCGCCCCAATGACGGCGCTGGCTTCACGACTGGCGGCCTTAAGGTCGGCGATCGCCGCGTTCAGCCCATCACGGCCTGTCGAACTGGCGCGTTCAAGCCGTTCCGCGGCTTGTGCCACGCGCCAGGCGCCGATGCCCCGCGCCGACCCGGTCAGGGTGTGGGCTGCCGCAGCAACGAGCGCCGGCTCTGCGCCGGCGATACGCCCCATCATAAGGGCCGCCTGGCGAACAAAAATCTGCAGGACTTCCCGTTCGAGCCCGCGGTCGCCGAGGGTCATTTGCTCCAGGTGGGCCTCGTCGATGATCGGCTCCACAGCCATGGCACCGGCGACGGCACCAGCGACTGTCCCCTTGCCGCCACCGCGGCCAGGTTTCGCGGCAGCAGCCTTAACGCCCCATGCACTCATAACGTCATCCCCGTCGACCAAAGCTCGGCATTTTCCGCAATGTTTTCCGCGCAAACCCCAAAGGCGGGGTAAAAATCGCTGCCGCGGCGCGCCGCTCTGGCCACGTTCTTTCGCCCGATTGGTAAGCAAATCGCTATCCCGCTGGTGATGTTCATCGGGTTCGACCGGGAGCAGGCGCCTCAGGCCGGCAGGGTGGAGACCGGTCCGCCTTAATTCCTCCACCTCCGTGATCCCCGCAGTGGATATTGCCCGATTTGGCACCGCTTAGCCCCACACTGGCCGTATTGTTGACAGCAGGATGGCAAATCCATTCCTTGCGGCCGGCCAGACGATGCTATGGTAAGCGATCCGTTAACGATGATTAAAAACCCGTTACCGGTTTCGGTTTTATTCGATGCGCCAGACCGATAGGATGAGGTATGGGAGTGCATTATGAGGGCGGGGGAGCCCTCTGCACCGAAAAGGATCTGAACCATTACGCGCTCGTGGCGCGGCCCTGAGCTTGCGTCGGGGCCGTCCAAGTCAGGCGTAACACGCGAGGCGACGTTCCACATGGCTAACTACCCCAAAAAGACCGTCGACCCGACAGAGGCGGCACTGTCGGCGATCCAGGAAGCCCTCAATATTCGCGATGATGACGAGGTGGAACCGCCTCGTCCGCCCGAGCGGCCAGCCGAACTTATGCTCAGCCCGCCCCAGGAGCGCGAACACGCCGCCCCCATGCAGCCCGCCTTAGGCAGTCTCTTCGATTCGGACACCAGCGGCGCACGCGATCTGCGCCCGGAGACTGTTCGCGCCGCCAATGACGACCGGCAATCGATCGGACAGATCCTGCAGGTGCTGCAGCGCCGCCCGGCGCGCACGTCCTATCTCGTTGCCGCGGTATTTTCCGGCGTCTGGGTGGTCGGCTGCCTCGCTCTGTCGTGGGCTTATCTTTCGGAACTGACCACCGCGCTGGGTCCCGGCCATTCGTCCGCCGCGATCACGATCGGGCTGGGCGCCGCCGCCCTGTTGCCCGTCATCTTTTTCTTCGGCGTGGCCCATATGGCTTGGCGGGCGCAGGAATTGCGCCTCATCGCGCAGTCCATGGCGCGGGTCGCCATGCGCCTGGCCGAGCCCGAGGGCGTGGCGCAGGATTCCGTCGTCAGCGTCGGCCAGGCCATCCGCCGCGAAGTGGCCGCGATGGGCGACGGCGTCGAGCGCGCACTGGCGCGCGCCAGCGAATTGGAAGCCCTGGTGCAGAACGAAGTCGCGGCGCTGGCCCGCAGCTACAGCGACAACGAAGCGCGCGTTCGCTCCCTTATTCAGGATCTCGCCGGCCAGCGCGACAACCTGGTGAGCCAGGCCGAGCAGGTGCGCTCGGCCATCAATAACGTGCATATCGATCTGACCCAGGACCTCTCCACGATCAGTGAGCTTGTCGGTCAGCAGGTCAGCGAGGCGGCTCAGCAGATCACGCATTCGTTGGCCGAAAAGGGTGAACACATCACGCTCTCGCTCGGCCACGTCGGCGAAAACATGATCCAGCAGCTGAGCGAGCGCGGCAGCGATCTCATCGAGCGGCTGGAATCCGCGAGCGGAGAGACCGCGCGTGCGATCGAAACGGCGAGCGATCGCTTGACCGGCAGCCTCGCGTTCAAGACCGATCACATCGGCGACGAATTTGCCGAGATTGCGCAAGGCCTCGAAGACATGATGACGGCGCGGCTCGATCGCGTCACCGAGCAATTTTCCGAAAAATCCCTGACGATCGTCGACACGATGGTCGGCCGCTCGCAAGAGCTGGCGGATCTGGTGAGCGGCCGGGCGCAGGAACTGACCGATTCGATCATCGAAACGTCGACCCGGATCGCCGACAAGATCGCGACGAGCGCCGAGGAGGTCAACAATACGCTGCGGACCTCCGGCGAGTCGCTCGTGCTTGACCTCAATTTGCGCGGCAGCGAAGTCGCCAGCAAGCTCGAGCAGGCGGGCGCCAACATCACCGAGTCGCTGGTGTCGCGCAGTTCGAAGATGGCCGACACGGTGCGCGAAAGCGCCGAACACATGGTCTCGGTCATTACCTCGCGCAGCGACGCCATGAAGGAGCTGTTTGGCACCCGGCTTACCGCCTACGAGGAAGTGTTCAGCCAGTCCGGCACCGAGCTCGGCGAGAAGATTTCGCGCGAGACCGCCACGCTTGGCAACCTCATTACCCGGCACCTGAGCGAATTCGACCGCACGGTGAAGACCTATGGCGCCGAACTGGTCGAGCGCATTGGCGCGCGCACCCAGGACATCTCCGAATCGATGCGCAGCTACATCGACAGCTTCGACGGTCGCGTCAGTTCGCGGGCGAACGAAGTCACCACTTCGCTCGACCAGCGTCTGGCGCGCTTCGAGGAAACGCTCGACAGCCGCTCGCAATCGCTCACCGAGGCGCTGTCCGCGCGGATCATGGACATCGCCGCGACGCTTGCCGATGGCGGCAAGGACGTCGTCGCCTCGGTCGACAAGCGCGTCAGCGACATCGCCACCCTGATCGACAGCCGCGGGCAGAAACTCACCGAAACGGTCACCGAGCGCGTTGCCGTTATCGACAAGACGCTGAGCACCGGAACAGCGCAGGTCGCCACCGCGCTTGACGCCCGCATCGAGGAACTGGAGAAGTTGCTGATCGGGCGCACCGAAGCCGTGATCGCGGAGATGGACCGGCGCAGCCATGCCGCGGCCGACGTGCTCAGCACGCGGCTGGAGGAACTGTCCGACGCACTGAAATACAACTCAACGAGCGCCGAGCAGACGCTCATGGCGCTGGTGACCAACACCACCGAAGCGCTCGGCAAGAGCATAGCGGCGACCACCGCCGCCACCGAGGCGCTCAACCGCGGCGCGACCGAAACCACCGGCTTGCTGACGCGCAGCGCGGGCACGCTCAGCACCACCATCAGCAAGAGCGCAGCGGCTGCCAGCGATGCGATCGACAAATCGGCCGCCAGCGCCACCGAAGCGATCAACAGGACGGCAACAAACACGACCGGAACGCTCGGCAAGAGCGCGGCGGCAGCCAGCGATACGATCGACAAAACCATCGCCAGCGCAACCGATCTTATGGCGAAGGTCGCCCGTTCCAGCGCCGAGGCGATCAGCCGCTCGGCCAGCGAGGCCGAGCGGACCCTGGAGACCATGAGCACCGGCGTGTCCCGCAATCTCGTCGCCAGAGCCGACGATATCCATACCGCCATCTCTCAGCGCGTCGGCGAGATGACGCGGGTGCTCGACGAGAAGTCGAGCGATCTGCTCACGGCGCTGTCTGCCAAAGGCGACGAAGTTGCCGACAAGGTAACCCGCATTACCGACCAGACAGTCAAGGCGATCGAGGCCAAAGGCTTCGTCTTTACGCAGACGATGATGGAAAACAGCGAGGAGATCGCTCGCCTCATCAACAACGCGAGCCAGAACGCCACGACGGCCGTCACGCGCACGCTCGGGCAGCTCAAGGAAGGCACGCAGGGCGTCACCGAGGCGGCGAAGTCGAGCGTCACGCGGTCGCTTCAAGACCTCCATACCGCCGCCGAGGCGGCGATCGAAGAAACCAAGCAGGCCGCCACCGCGACGGTCGAGGATATGCTCAAGACGCACGACATGCTGCGCAACGATTCCACTGCGCTGTTCGAGCGTCTGCGCGAAGCCAATATCCTGCTGCAAGAAGTGCTCAGCGGCGCGCACGAAAACATGAACGCGATCGAACACACGATGGTGTCGCGGGTTTCCGAATTCGTCACCGCCATGAACGATCTCAACGCCAGAAACGGCGTGGCGACCGCCAAGGTGGAAGAGCACCTTGGCACCTTCAACAATACGACGGTCAAGGTGCTGCGCGATCTTTCCGACCTCGCCACGCAGTTCACCACCCACGGCCGCGCGCTGTCCGAGGCGGTCGAGCTTCTGGAAAAGGGTAACCGCCGCACCGAAGATTCGATCACCGCCCGTCACAGCAGCATCGAATCGCTGGTCGCGACACTTGAGGAGCGCACCGACGATTTCGAGCAGCGGCTGCGCCGGTTCTCCGGCCTGCTCGACGAATCCCTCGATTCGGCGACGACGCGCGCCCGCGAGATCGCCAGCATCGTGGCCGAGACAAGCAACGAGAGCGTGCACACGATCGAGCAGCAATTCGACATCGTGCGGGCGAGCACTGAGGAGCAGCGCCAGCGCACGAGCGAAACGCTCAATGCGGTCTACGATGAAACCGCGGGTCAGATGCAGGCGATGTTCACTCAATCCGCCGAGCGCTTCACCGACATCATGCAAGGCATGAAGCAGATGGCGGCAGAGATGCAACGCGAGCTCGAGGCGACGCGCGCCGAATTGCGCCGCGGCGTGCTCGAACTGCCGCAGGAAACCGCGGAAAACGCCGCGCAAATGCGGCGCGTGATCGTCGATCAGATCGAGGCGCTCGCCGAGCTTAATCGCATCGTCGCCCGGCACGGCCGCGCGCTCGATACCGTCGAGCCGGCGGTCCGCCGCGAAGCGGAGCCGGCCTACGCCGCGAGCGCCAGCGCCAGCGCCAGCGGCGGGCGCGCACAGCAGCGTCCGGTCCGCCAGGATGTCACCGGCAGCCCGGGCCGCCCGGCGCGCGATATTACCGGTGCGCCCGCGCGCCGGCCCGATGCTCCGTCGCTCAGTCCGATCCAAGGCGGCAAGGATGGCGGCGGCCGCGGCGGCTGGCTCAGCGATCTGTTGACGCGCGCGTCGCGCGACGACAGTCCGCCAATCGCCCCGCCCTCCTCGCGGGAGGCCGATCGCGCCTCGCGCGAGATCGCGAGCCCGCTCGAGTCGCTCTCGGTGGACATCGCCCGCATGATCGACCACGAAGCCACCGCCGAGTTGTGGGAGCGTTATCAGCGCGGCGAGCGTGGTGTCGGCCAGCGGCGGCTCTACACCGCCCAGGGCCAGAAGGCGTTCGAAGAGATTCGCAACAAGTACCGCTCGGATCCTGAATTCCGGCAGACCGTCGAGCACTATATCCATGAGTTCGAGCGCCTCCTCGAAGACGTCTCGCGTGGCGACCGTGGGGCGTCGGTGGCGCGCAATTATCTGACCTCCGATACCGGCAAGGTCTATACGATGCTGGCGCACGCGGCCGGACGGTTCGACCAATAGGCGCGTTCGCCTGCAGCGCGGGGCATGCGCCCCTCGGAAACGATGTTGCGCGATTAAGCGGGTCCTTGCTCATGCCGCAATAGCGGCGCTACGGTTGGTATCATGGACGCTCCGGTGTCGTTACCGACCGTTGCGGATATAGACGAGGCGGCACGCCGGCTCGCCGGGGTCGCGCTTCACACGCCGCTGCTCTCGTCGGCGGCGCTCGATGCGATCACCGGCGGGCGCATTTTTCTCAAAGCCGAAACGCTACAGCGCACCGGCTCGTTCAAGTTCCGCGGCGCCTACAACAAACTCGCCGCGATCACGCCCGAGCAGCGCGCCGGCGGCGTCGTAGCCTTTTCCTCCGGCAATCACGCGCAGGGCGTTGCCGCCGCGGCGCGGCTTCTCGGCATGCGCTGCGTGATCGTCATGCCGAGCGACGCCCCGCGGGCAAAACGCGAGCGCACCGCGGCGCTGGGTGCCGAACTGGTGCTTTACGACCGCCTGCGCGACGATCGCGAAGCGATCGCCGCGGCCATTGCGGCGGAACGCGGCGCGACTTTGGTGCCGCCTTACGACGACGCCTTGATCATCGCCGGCCAGGGCACGGCCGGCCGCGAGATCGTCGAGGATTTAAGCGCGCTCGGGCTCAAACCCGACGTGGTGGTGGTCACCGCCTCCGGCGGCGGCCTTACCGCCGGCATCGCTCTGGCAGTCAAATCGCGCGTGCCCAATGCCGCGCTCTACACCGCTGAGCCGCAAGGCTTCGACGACCATGCGCGTTCGTTCAAAAGCGGCCAGCGCGAGCAGAACGCCGCGCTCACAGGCACGATCTGCGACGCGCTTATGGCGCGCATGCCGGGCAAACTCACCTTCGCCATCAATCGCACGCTGGTCGGCGCCGGACTTGTGGCCAGTGATGAAGAGGTTGCCGCAGCGGTCGCCTTCGCCTTTGCCGAATTGAAGCTCGTGGTCGAACCTGGAGGCGCGGTCGCGCTAGCCGCTCTTTTGAACCGCAAAATCGACGTTACCGGCAAGGTCGCCGTGGCCGTTTTGTCCGGCGGCAACGTCGATCCGGAATTATTCTCCCGGCTGGTTGCTTAGAGCATGATCCCGAAAAGTGGAAACCGATTTTCGGATAAGATCATGCTCAAAGGAAAAATCTAGATCTTGATCCGATTCAATCGAATTGGATCAAGGTCTAGCTTAAGCCTTCCGGCACGTTGAGATTATTTGCTCATCCTCTTGCAGAGGAGCACCAGCAGTCCGATGACATAGACGCGCCCGAAGACGGCCCCGAAGACGCACCCGAAGGCGCCCGTCTCGATCGCCGCCTGCACAAGCGGACGAAAGAGAGCTTACGCACCTGCTCCGGGCATGAAGCAGCGTATCTGCGTAGAACCTGCGGCGTCCTGATACGGCCATACCACCGCCGGACCAAAACGATTAGGCTCAGTGACCACCGCTACATCGGGAACAGCGATCCATTGGCCATTCAGCCTTACGCGATAGTGACCGTCTTTGGTATCCCAGTCGACATTTTCGATTTTCACCCCGTCGGCAAACGAGCAGCATAGACCCTTGCCGCTGGCAAGCTGATCAAACCAGGGCTTGAGCGTCGAGTTGGCGAAACGGCCGTCATCGCGCGCCAACAATTGGTTCGGAACGAATGCATTGATGCACAATGCCACGACCGCAAAGGCAGGACCGGTAAGTCTGTGCATTCTGGCCTCCAGTAGATCAATTGCGCGGACCAAAAACGGCTGGCCCTCCTGACCTGGAGCACACAACGCTCGTCGCTATGAGTCGTCCTCGATCCGCGTCATCCTTAAGAAGCAACTTCTGTGCCGCACGCGCGAATCACAAGAGGAACACCGCTCTGGTTGTAATCAATTAACAACGGTTCTGCGACATTTTTCCGGCAGTGGATGTGGACGAATAGTGGCCGCACACCCGTGTGGCGGTTGCGAAGTCCCACTTTATTGCCGCCGGGCTCGTTGTGCGGAGTTTTGAACCAAAGCCACCGAGATCAATAAGTTCCTCGTGTCCTTCGATAGCGAAGTTCGCAAACGAACCTGTCGCAGCCTGATGCGAACTTCGGAATCGGGACACTAAAGCGTGATGATTGAGGATGAATCATCATCGCACTTTAGCTCTTTGTTTGCGCATTATCTTTCGGAAAACCGCCTCACACTTTTCCGGATTATGCGCTAGCTGAACAACGCGATCATCTCTTCCGCGCTCAACGCGCGGATGGGCGCGAGCGGATCGGCCGGCTCCGGAGATGGAGCTGACGGCGCTACGGTGGCAGTCGTAAAGCGCAGCGGCCGCGGCGGATTGGAACTCGCGACGGGAGAATCAGCGCCTAAACTTACGGCGGCCGCCTCCGGCGGAACCACCGCATTGTTGTCTGATTGCACGGTACACGCCGCCACATCGGCAACACGCCTTGGAACTGGCGCGACCCCATTCTTTAGCATGGCGGTCGGAACCGCGATCTCGGCCGCCGGTTCGGGCAGCGGAGTGCCCGCCTCCGGCTCAAACAGATCACCCGGATCGTCCTCGGGATTAAGCAGCGGCGTGGCTTTACCTGCCGCCGGCGAATTTGGTGACGATGACGGCGCTGCGCTCGACGATACGGCGTTCAATGCCGGCTTGTTCGAAATCGCCGCTTCGTTCGCCGTCGTCGGCAGCAACAAATCATCGTCCAAGAATGCGCCGGAAGGCGGCTCGGCCGCGAGCATCGCCGCCACGGCCGGCCGCGGCGGCACCGCGCGCTGCGCCGCAGCGATGGCCTCCTGCCCTCCCAGCGACTTGGTTTTTTGAATAGGCGCGGATGGCGACGCGGCGACGGCATCGGTCTCGCGTTGCGGGTCCGAAGTCTCACGTTGCGGATTCGAAACCGGCGCGACAGCGGGCGCCGGCGATGGCGGCGATGCGCCACGTGGCGCCACCGCCTGCGGCGAATGCTCCTCGATCCGGTTTGCGGTTCCGGGCGACTCGCTGTGCTGCGCCCCCGACAAGGCCATCATGTCTTTGATGCGCTGCGCAAGCTCGCGCAGCACCTCGGCGGCCTGGCGCGCGCGCCGAGCCCTGTCCTCCTTCTGCTCACCAGTGGCGCTGATCTCGCGCACTGCGGCATCGAGTGCGTCGCACAGCGACGCTTCGACGTCGCGTTCGTGCAACACGAAGGCGATATCGGCAATGCGCTCGATCGAGCCGGAGCCGGTTGGCTCCGGCGTCACATCCGCGGCGACGAGCGCCTCGACGCGCGCCAGCATCGCGGCCAGATCGGCAAGATCCTGCTTCGGCACAGCCACAGCGCGTGGCGACGATGCCTCAACGGCTGCGTGGTCGCGCGCGATTGCGGCGCTGGAGGGGTTTTTCGACATCGTTGCAAACTGCGGCGGTGATTCTCATAGGCATTCTATCCCGGCGGCGGCCGGTTTTCATGATGCGCGGCGTTCACGCGGTGGACTACGCGGTCGCCGCCGCTCACGATGCGGTCTGAGCGGTGGATAACAAGCCATGCACAACAAAGCCCCTTATCGCGGCGCGCCCTACCCCCACAACGCGCCTTCCGGCGGATAAACGAGGCTGCCGTCGTAGTGCAGCCCGCCCGGCCGGTCCCTGGCGAGTAAAAGCGGGCCGTCGAGATCGACAAAACGGGCTCGCTGCGCCACCAGCATGGCCGGCGCCATCGACAACGAGGTCGCCACCATGCAGCCGACCATGATGGCGAAGCCGCCCCGCTCCGCTTCCGCGGCCAATGCCAGCGCCTCGGTCAGTCCGCCAGCCTTGTCGAGCTTGACATTGACCGCATCGTACTTGCCGGCAAGGCGCTCGAGCGACGCGCGATCGTGCACGCTTTCGTCGGCGCAGACCGGAATCGGCCGCTTGGCGCTGACGAGCGCATCATCGCGGCTCTCAGGCAAGGGCTGCTCGACCAGCGTGACCCCGCAATCGGCGCAGGCGGCGAGGTTGCGCGCGAGATTGCCCTCGTCCCAGCCTTCGTTGGCGTCGACGATAAGCTCCGCCTTCGGCGCGCCATGGCGGACCGCCGCGATCCGCTCGCCGTCCTTGCCGTCGGCCCCGCCAAGCTTGACCTTGAGCAAAGGGCGGAAGGCGGCCACCTCCGCCGCTGCGGCCATGGCTGCCGGCGCAGCAAGTGAAATCGTGTAGGCCGTCACCCGTGGCGCCGGAGCCACAATTCCGGCTAATTCGTGCACGGGCCGCCCTACCCGCTTGGCGTTAACGTCCCAGTAAGCACAATCGAGTGCATTACGAGCGGCACCCGCCGGCATGGCGGCCCGCAAAGCGGCGCGGTCGAAATTCTCGTTCAACTTCGGCCGCATGGCCTCGATGGCCGCCACAATGCCGTCCGGGGTTTCGCCGTAGCGTGCGTATGGGACGCACTCGCCGCGGCCACGGTGAGGTCCATCAGTGAGTTCGGCCACCACCACGACAGCCTCGGTCTTGCTACCGCGGCTGATGGTGAAGGCGCTGGCCAAGGGCCAGCGCTCGATCCGTACGGAGAGGTTCATGTCTACGGCCAACATGCCAACGGTCAATATGGCGGCAGCGAGCTGCGGCGCTCAAGAGCCTCGCGGCATGCGCCGGGCGCCGCGGAGCGCGAAACGTTGAGCGCCGCCTCGCTCACCGAGGTCGGCTCCGCTTCGGCCGCTGCAAGCGGCCAAGGCAGCGGCGAACCCGTGGCGCTCGCCGCAAGCGGAGTGTGGACCGCCGAGCGCGCAGCGGAACTCGAACGGATCGTTGACGCCGCGGCCGGCCGCTATCAGGGCACCGGCAAAATCGATATCGACCTGCAAAAGCTGGAACGGCTGGACACCTTCGGCGCCTGGCTGATCGAGCGCCTCGCGCGCAAGCTTACGGCGCGCGGCGCAAGCGCGCGCATCGTCAATCTCTCCGACACCGACCGCGGATTGATGGACGAGGTGCAGCTCGTCAACCGCACCCCCGCGCCCGAGCAGCTTGCCGCGAATCGTCCGGTCATGGCGCTCGATTCGATCGGTCGCGGCATCGCCGACATGGGCTGGTCGCTGCTGCTGATCGCCCACCTTCTCGGCGCGCTGACCATGGCGTTTGTGGGCACGCTCCGGCAGCCGTCACGGCTGCGCCTCACCTCGATCGTGCATCACCTGGAGCGCGTCGGCTGGCGTGCGGTGCCGATCATCCTTATGAGCACATTTTTGATCGGCGCCATCATCGCGCAGCAAGGCATTTTCCGTTTCCGCCCCTTTGGCGCCGACATCTACGTCGTCGACATGGTCACCGTCCTGGTGCTGCGCGAAGTCGGCGTGCT
>JASHVN010000688.1 GCA_030044555.1 Xanthobacteraceae bacterium
GCGACCTGCAAGCCGTAGAGGAAGTTTTCGAAGAATCCACCTGCGCGCACGAACGCGATTGGCGATATCAGGCCGCGAAAACCTTGCTCCAGAAGCGACAATGCCGTGATCATCCCGAGCCCGCTGGTTCTGTTCGCACCCATCGACGAAAGCGCAACTATTCGCGGCGGCGAGGCCTTGGTTAGCGCCTCGACATAGTTTGCAATCACGCCCTTTGCTTCTTTGTAATCGGGCGAGGGCGCCCAGACGGCCGGCAGCATGACGAACGCGCCTTCGACGCCTTTGAGTGCCTGCGCGATGGCTGCCGAATCATTCCAATCGCCGTCTACCAGTTCCACGCCCCGGTTCGCCCAGTTAGCCGCCTTCTCGCGATTGCGGACGAGCGCGCGTACCTCCTTGCCGTGCGCCAACAGATCTTCTGCCGTTGCGCCACCAACTTTTCCCGTAATTCCCATTACTAAAAACATGCGTTTTCTCCTGGTCTTGAGGGACAGAGCACTGCCTCTGTTGGTTCAACGGATGATCGGCAGAACGGCCCGGATTCGGGGATCGCGCCCATAGAGGCCGCCCCATGTCATGGCCCCCAGAAGCAGGGAAATGATTTCAGGCGGCGACCCCAACTCGCCAATGCGGACATGAGCGCAGATGGCACCTCCCAAAAAGCCCGTGACTAGGATCGCGCCAAGGACGGCGGTGGCCGGGATGGCGTAAAGGATGGCGCAGGCGAGTATGATCGGACCCACGACACGGGTCAGGTCCATCGCGAATCCGATTTCCTGCAACGTGCTGGCGATCTGCGCCGGCGCGAAAAGCTGAATAGTGCCGTCTGTCACCAGAGCGATGACGACAACCGCACTCATTATCCGGCCGGCACACAGACTGCGATGCAAGGTCACAGCTTCAGGCACCTGATGCAGGTTCATGGTCTCAGACATTTGTCATTCTCCGAGGGGCGGATCTCATATTCGGAGCTTAACTTACTGTGTCTCTTGAGTATGATAATCCTCGAGGAAAAGAACTCACTGTTCTCTCTGTGGTGAACAATACCGAGACACGAAAATGCAGAATCTCGAACCGGTCCTCATTTTCATAACGGTCGCGGAAATGGGAAGCTTCACCCGGGCAGCCGATAGCCTGGGCATCCAAAAGGGGAGTGCCTCAACGGCGGTCCGGAAGCTGGAAGAAAATGTCGGTGCGAGGCTTCTGCACCGGACGACGCGCAGCGTGCAGTTGACGGAAGACGGACGGGTATTTCATGCTCGTGCACGCGATCTGCTCGCTGAAGTCGACGACCTTCATTCGATGTTCGCAGGCGATCACGTGGCACTCCGTGGGCGTTTACGGGTCGATCTTCCGACCGAAGTGGCGCGCACAACAATCGTGCCGGCCTTGCCGGATTTCATGGCGACGCACCCCGAGTTGGAGCTGGAGTTGTCGAGTACGGATCGGCAAGTCGATCTGGTTCAAGAGGGGTTCGACTGCGTATTGCGGCTTGGACCCATAGGGGACGAGACGCTGATTGCCCGTCCACTGGGCCTGTTGCGCATGGTCAACGCTGCTAGTCCCGCGTATCTAGCGCGCTACGGCGTCCCTCGATCGTTAGATGATCTCCAGCGTCAGGAACATCGGACAATTCATTTTTCGACGATGCTAGGCGCAAGACCCTATGGATGGGAATATCCTGACGGCGCCAGCTACGCGACGCTTCAGTTGCCGGGTGCGCTACACGTCAACAGCGCGCAGACCTATGAAGCCGCTGCCCTCGCCGGCCTTGGCCTGATTCAGGCGCCACTCTTGGGGATTGGCCGATACTTAGAGAGTGGAGCGCTTGTGGAGATCATACCCGATTTTCGTCGCCGGGCGCTCGCCGTGTCCCTCGTCGTAGCACATCGGAGCAATCTGTCGCGCCGAGTCCGCGCATTCATGAAATGGATCGAAGACGTGCTGGCGCCGTATCTGGAATAACGAGACGAACATTGCTTATACGGTGCCCGAAACCTGGTCGAGCGGTTCTTCAATAAGATTAAGCATTGTCGGCGCGTGGCAACCCGCCATGACAAACTCGCGGCCAATTACCTCGCATTCGTCCAGCTTGCGTCAATCAGGCTATGGCTGCGCGTTAATGAGTCCGCGTCCCAGATCAATCGTTTGATCCGCCGCGCCGTAAAGTCAGACGAAGGTAATCAGTCCTTGATCGCTGTCATCAGCGAACTCGTCGAAAGGCGGGCTGAGCGGTGGCGCACCAGGCGCCTTGTTCATTTGGATTTGTATCGCTTCACTTAATAGAAAGTGGGCCTCAAGTAACAAGGAAAGTTCTGCACCCGGGTCCGATCTTTGAAATTCTTCTGCGCTCTCATGTAGCAGTGAAATGATCTCCTCGCGAACAAGACCAATCTGCAACGACGACATTTCAGTACCCCCTCACGCCCCCCTAACTGTACCATGAAGAGTTGACCGTCCGAATGTGATTGGAATAAGGCGGTGGTCATATAGAGACTTCCGGTCGTGTTGGATGTTGTGCGGCGGTTCGCTGATGGGAGTGAGGAAGTAGGGAAATAAAGAGGTGCTCGCGGCCGTACTGCAGCCGCACAAAAGGCCGATGTCACTTTGTAAGTTGCGCTGGGAAAGCGTCGGGCGGATAACCGCGGCTGCGGAGCCAGGCGGCGCAGGCATCGGTAGCCAACCATTCAGTCGCCTCAGCTGCGGTGTGAAAGCCGGAAATGTCCTCCCGCTGGCCGCTTGGGTGTATGGCGATAATGCGCCAAGTTGCGCCGACCTTAATCGGGTCTAAATCGAACATAACCACAGAGGCACTCGCGGCAGATGACGGATGACCGTCAAATAAACTGCCATCATCACAGGACTCGCGCAATCCGTTAATCGTCGCGCGGAGCGCTGGTCCGAGGATGCGGCCAGTTTTCGGGCTGATATGCTGCGTTTGCCCGCAGACGTGGCACGTCACGGATTCAAACGCGGCGACACTGCATTCGGTGTGATGACCCGCGACCTAGCCCGATAAGACTTGGTTGGCCCGCTGAATTGGTCTGTGTTTGGTGACGTCGGGTTATAGTTTCGCACATTGTGTAGAGCCCGCGTCTCCAGCCACAAGGTCAGGCGATCGATGTAGCGCCGCTCTCAACACCGTTGCCAGACCAAAGACCACCGGGAACGCCAATCGCCACGAACTCCGTGTGTCGATTAAATGAAATTGGTTTGGCTGCAACCGCGGGGTTTCTAGCCTCGAGCGTCGACGAACGTTGGAGCCAAATCACGCGTCGCAGCAACTATTCCGCTGCTACAAGGCACGGTATGCATGATACGGCGGCCGTAAACCAGCCGTGTTCCGGTGTCCGCAGGGAAAGGCCGAACTGAGGGCCTCAACGACCAACGCAGCAGCGTTCCCTGGCCCATCGTTCCTAAGTCGTCGGGCATAACGAACAAAGATTTGCACATAATCCATCAGCGTAGTGTTTGCCGGAGCGCAAATGTCTAATAGTGGCGCGTCGTCCTCATCGATCAACACCGACATGTTTTGGACCGCCGACATATAATATCAGCACGTCAGTCCTGCGCGCGGAACTTCTACCCCAGCTTCCCGCCGGACCCGTACTCTAGCAACCACCGCACCACAGCTTCGGAGAAGGGCTTTCGGCGTGACAGCCACCGCGGGCTCCCTGGCAACGAGGGAGAACACAATTCCAGTAAAAATGATAACGAGAATCCTCAGAACGTAGTGCGCTTCCAATGGGAAAAGCCCGCCGTGCTGTCCCGGCAAAGCGCGTTCCAACCGCCATCGGGTCGAAGCCAGGAATATGGCGATCAAAACCGAAGAGCCGGAGACCAAGACTATGTTTCGAAAAGAAGCGATATACTCTTAATCTCGATGGCCATTCGTGGCAAAATTAAATTCCCGTAAGTATTGGCAAGACAGGTTCTGAGCCGGGTACAGATGGGAGGAATTTTTATTGCCAACACGTGTGAGACAGCGAGAATAGCGTAGCCCATGAGAATCTACAATTTGTAGGCTGCGTCACCTGACCGCATGGCCATCGTCTGGAACGGGCTTTCGCCGCACCGGCAGCGTCATCCGTTTCGCGGCGAGGGCGAGTCGGGCCATCCACAAGCATGGTCCTGTGCCCTTCGGCTCCGCGCAAAAGTGCCCGCACATGCCTTCGAAGCTGAGCTTTGGCGACGCGAGCGGGTTCGAGTGGGCCACGGACGTCGATCAGTTCGAGTGCGCGGAATGCACCGCCATGTTGAAGTTTAAGCGAGGTTGGTCGAGTAACGTCTTAATCGGACGGCAACACTTGATGGCTTGTGATGAACCGGGCGCACGTCTCCTCTCGTCGGGAGTGACGATATGAATGCGGCGTCGCAGTCGAGAGGGCTTGCAAGCGCAGGTCCTTGGGGCGATCCCCAGTTCGATTTCCCGGCGGTCGCTACGGCGCTATGGCTAAGCAAATGGAAGATCCTGGCTCCCACACTAATTGTGGCGTTGGCCGCGCTTGCGATCGTCCAGTTCATTCCGCCGGAATACTTCTCGGAGTCTCGCATCCTTATCGAAGAGCGCGGCAACGTGTTCCTCCGGCCAGACGACGACACAGGCATCGTCAACGGCAATACAGTCGATGAAGAGGCGGTGACGACTCAGATCCAACTCGTTCTCTCCCGTGATCTCGCGCGCGCCGTGATCGCCAGGCTTCAACTTGGTAAGCGATCCGAATTCGATCCGGCCTTGGACGGCGTTTCGCCGATCAAGACAGTGCTCGGTCGTCTCGGCCTCATTCGCGATTTGACGCAGATGACCCCAGAGCAGCGGGTGCTCGAGGCCTATTATGACCGGCTTACAACATACGCGGTGGATAATTCGCGTGTGATCGTCATCGATTTTCTGTCGCAAAATCCGCGACTCGCAGCTGAGGTGGCGAATACGATTGCCAATGAATATTTGGCGCGTCAGCGCCAGGCCAAAAAGGATCAGGCGCGCCGCGCCGCGCAATGGCTCGCGAGCGAAATCAAGATCTTGCAGAAAGAAGTCGTCGATGCGGAAGAAAGAGTGCAGGCATTCCGCGCCAATTACAATTTGCTTGAGGGACCTAACAACACAACGCTTTGGGCGCAGCAGCTCGGCGATTTCAACACGCAGTTGGCGGCCGTCTGGGTGCAAGAGGCCGATGCCGCGGCGAAGGCCGAGATCATCCGCCAA
>JASHVN010000689.1 GCA_030044555.1 Xanthobacteraceae bacterium
GGACCCAGACGCCGATCGGGCCGATGTGGAATTGCGGATAATCGCTTCGCGCCGGGTTCTTTCGTACCGCAGCTGGTTCCGACGCAAATTAAAACGTACCGCAAGACCGCGTCATTGCGCCTGGAAGCCAGGCAATCTAGGGCGCTTGCGGCCCCGGACGCTTGCCTGAATCGCTTCGCCGCGGTCGCTCCCCGCAAAGACTGCGGCTGGTCAATTTCCGGGAAAACCTTG
Source organism: Xanthobacteraceae bacterium (assembly GCA_030044555.1). Lineage (GTDB taxonomy): Bacteria > Pseudomonadota > Alphaproteobacteria > Rhizobiales > Xanthobacteraceae > BOG-931. The sequence continues at coordinate 232 of JASHVN010000689.1, forward strand.
CTCAAAAGCCGGCGCAAACAAACACTGCGCGAGAATGCGAATCCATTTGCCAAAAACGAAGGCTGAAGAATAGAAGGCGCCATGCGCACCCAAGTCGCCATCATCGGCGCCGGCCCGGCCGGCCTCTTGCTCTCCCACATCCTCGACCGCAACGGCATCGATTCGATCGTGCTGGAGCGACAGACCCGCGCCCACGTGCTGGAGCGGATCCGCGCCGGCGTGCTCGAGGCCGGCACCATCGCGCTCTTGCGCGAGGTCGGGCTCGGCGAGCGGATGGACCGCGAGGGGCGCCTGCACGACGGCTCGGCGATCGCCTGGGAAGACCGGCCGCGCTTCATGATCGATACCCGGAAATATACCGGCAAGCCGATGATGGCCTACGGCCAGACCGCCATCACCGAGGATTTGTTCGCCGCCCGCGATGCCGCCGGCGGCAAAATCATCGACGAAGCCGCCGACGTCCAGCCGCACGAGCTGACCTCGGGCCGGCCCTATGTGACCTACGAGAAACGCGGCACGCGCGTGCGCATCGACTGTGATTACGTCGCCGGCTGCGACGGCTATCACGGCGTCAGCCGCACGGTGATCCCGGCCGATCTGCTCAAGACTTACGAAAAGAGCTATCCGTTCGGCTGGCTCGGCATCATGTCGCAGACGCCGCCTTATCCCGACATCTGCTACTGCCATCATAGCCGCGGCTTCGCGCTGGCGTCGCAGCGCAGTCCGATGCTCAGCCGTTACTACGTGCAGTGCGATCTCCACGACAAAATCGAGAATTGGCCGGACGACCGCTTCTGGGAGGAATTCCTGGCGCGCTGCCCGAAGGACATGGCCGACAGCATCGTCACCGGCCCGTCGATCGAAAAATCCATCGCGCCGCTGCGCAGCTTCGTCGCCGAGCCGATGCGCTACGGCGCGCTGTTTCTCGCCGGCGATGCCGCCCATATCGTGCCGCCGACCGGCGCCAAGGGCCTCAATCTCGCGGTGTCGGATGTGTTTTATCTGTCGCGGGCGCTGATCGAAGCCTGTCGTAAGGGCAACACCGCCTATCTCGACGTTTACTCCGATACGGCGCTGCGCCGGGTGTGGGGCGCCGCGCGCATGTCGTGGTGGCTCACCATGTTGCTGCATCGTTTCCCCGACGATACGCCGTTCGAGCGAAAAATGCGGCTCAATGAGTTCGATTATCTACACGCTTCCGAGCGTGCCGCCGCGTCGCTGGCAGAGCAATATGTCGGCCTGCCGTATTAGGCGTGATCCCCGAAAAGTAGAGACGGTTTCCAACAGTGCGCTTGATCGCGGTGACGCTTCGAGAAGCGTCGTCACGATTCGGCCGTCTTGGTTGCGAGTTTAGGTTACCGCGTGGCCTTGCTTGACTGGCCGCCGCCATGAGGTCTCTTCGAGGCGGAGCAAGAGGCCCGTGATTGGAACCAACATAACGGTGCGCGCGGGCGAGCTGCGCGACTTTGCCAGCCGCCACTTTGCCGCGCCCGCGATCGGCACGCCCGCTTGGATGGCGGCGGCGTTCCTCGTTTCGCTGGCGCTGGCCGTCATCGTGCTTGCCGCGTTCGGCGCGGGCGAGCATGGCACCGCGCTGGCGTTGCGGGTGACCGCGCGCTGGTGCTTTTTGCTGTTCTGGCCCGCTTATGCGGGCAGCGCGCTGACGCGATTCTGCGGGCCGCGCTTTGCCGTTTTGGCGCGCCACGGCCGCGGGTTCGGTCTCGCCTTCGCGGCGGCGTTGTTTGTGCATATCGGACTGGTGCTGTGGCTCTTCTACATCGTGGCCGACCAGCGGACGCTAATGCTGTTCTTCTGGGCCGGGGTGCTCGCCACCTGCGCGCTGAGTTTGTTCTCGCTGCCGCAGCTTCGCGATCGGCTCGGGCCGCGTCTGTGGCGGACATTGATGGAGCTGGCGCTGCACTATATCGCGCTGGTCTTTGCCGTCGATTTCATCGTCGAGCCCTTAATGGCGAGCGGCGCCGACGCTTATCCGCTGACCTACCTGCCGTTCGCAGCCATGATTGTTGGCGGAGCACTGTTGCGCGTTGCCGCGCAGGTGCGGCGCCAGCCGGTAGCAGGCGGCGCCTAATCCAAACTTTTTTTGCGTGCCTTCGCCTGCTCGGCGAGAAAGCGCGACAGCCGCGCCCGCACCGCGTCGGCTTCGCCGGGCGCCCACGCGCGCAATCCCTCGCCGGTCTTCATGCCGAGCTTGCCGGCCTTGACCTTCTCGCGCAGAAACGGATGCGGACCCGGCGTATTATCGAGCGACCCATAAAGTACCTCGGCGATGTCGAGGGTGAGGTTGAGGCCGACCAGATCGGATTGCTCCATCGGCCCGAGTACGGCCGTGCGCGCGCCAAATCCCTCCTTGACCACGGTATCGACCGTTTCGGCGTCGCACACGCCGGCAGCAACGAGCGCAATCGCCTCGCGCTTCATCGCGTGCTGCAGGCGATTGCCGACAAAACCGGGCACGTCGCGGCGCACGTGGACCGGAACCTTGCCGGCCTCGCGCAGCAAATCCATCGTGGCGCGCAGGACCGCGGCGCTGGTCCTCTCGTTCTGGATGACTTCGACCAGCGGAACGAGATGCGGCGGATTCCAGAAATGCGTGCCGATCACGCGCTCGCGGTGTTTGAGGTCGCGGCCGATTTCGGTGGTCGGAATAGCCGAGCTGTTGCTCGCCAGAATCGTTTCCGGCGCTACCAGACCTTCCAGATCGGCAAAGATGCGCTGTTTGAGCGGCAACTTTTCAGGAGCCGCTTCGAACACGAAGCTTGCACCGTGTACGGCGGCCGCCATTTGCTCGTGCGCGGCGATGCGTTGGACGAGCGCCGCATCGTCGCCGAGCAGATCGGCGATGGCCTGCAATCGCTTCGGCAGCGATGCGCTAGTCTCCGCGTCGGGCTCGAACACGCCGACCTCGTGTCCGGCCACGGCCAACAGATAGGCGATGCCGTGGCCCATCAAACCACCGCCGATTACGCCGATTTTGTGCTTATGCATGTTCGCCTCGGAGGAACTTTTTGGAACTGTGAGGAGCCTCGAACGTTAACTGAACGAGTGCCATTCATCAGAGCATGATCAAGAAAAGCGAGCGCCGGTTTTCGAAAAAGATCATGCTCTCACAACACTGATCTGCATAAGGAGAATAATGATGCCCGCTCTCATGTGGGTCGCGTTTTGGTCTTGTCTTATGGGGAGTGCGGCGTGTTTGGATGAAAAACCCCGCAATCATGAAGACGAGCAGCCGCGATCTTCCGTAAAAGAATCGTCACACCATCGCGATCATCCGGCGGTGTAGCCGCCATCGACGTACATCACCTGCCCCGTGCAGAAATCCGAGGCCGGCGATAACAGATAAATCGCCATCCCGACCAGATCCTCCACTTCGCCGAGCCGGCCCAGCGGAATGCGCGACAACGAGCGTGCGCGCGTCTGCTGGCCGAGCTCGTTATCGCCATACATCCACGCGGTGAGCTTGGAGCGGAAAACGGTCGGCGCGATGGCGTTCACGGTGATGCCGTACTTCGCCCATTCGGTCGCCAGCACGCGCGTAAGCGAATCCGTCGCGCCCTTCGAGGCGCAATAGCCGGTATAGCCGGAAATGTTGCCGTGGCGGCCGCGCACCGACGACATCAGCACCACCTTGCCGTGCACTTTCTTTTCGATCCAATAGGTACCGACGGCCTTGGCCATGAACCAGATGCCGCGCACGTTGGCGTCCATCACCGCCTGCCAGTCCTCATAGGCGAGTTCGTGAATGAAGCCCGGCTTGTTGTAGCCGGAGGCGACCACGAGCTGATCGACGCGGCCGAATGTGGCGAGCGCTGAGTCGAGCATCGCCTCGGCGTCGGCCTGGCTGTCCGGCCGGCGCACCACGGTCGCCGGATTGCCGCCGAGTTCGCGCACCTCGTTGGCCACTTCTTGCAGTTCGCTCTCGCTGCCGGAGGCGAGCAGCACCTTGCCGCCAAGCGCGGTCAGCGCCAGCGCGGTCGCGCGCCCGAACGTGCCCGATGCGCCGGTGATGACGGCGACTTTGTCCTTGACGTCGAACAGCGACAGCGGATTACGCAGCGGCTCGGAGATCATCTGAAAATTCCTGTTGCTTCCTCTTGCGCCATGCGCGCGACGGGCGGCCCGATATCCATCGCGCTTCGGTGCACTATGGATTGCCGGATCAAGCCCGGCAATGACGCGTGAAAGGATTACCGCCCGGTCTCGAAGCGAAACGTCTGATGTGGATCGAGCACCGCAACAACGCGCAGCGCGCAGCCTTCGCCCTCCGGCCAGCGCCACGGAAAGGCGAAAAATGTGCAACGCTTGCCGGTGATCTTGTCGATCTCGCCGCCGATATTCTCGATGCCGGGAATGCCGTTGGTCATCATGATCTTGTGCGCCGGCTCCCAATACGGGAAATCCTTGATGATGTGACGGCCGGTCGCCACCTTGTATTCGACGTCGAGGTGCGGCTGCGCCGGCCCCGGCCCATGCGGACCGAGAAACGTGCCGAGCGGATGATCGAGCGCCTGCACGTCGATGCCGACGAGCTTGACGCCGCGCTCGACCAGCCATTCGGCGGCTTCCTTATAGAGGCCGGGCGAGTAGGCGAAGTAATCAGGATTGTCGCCGTAATTGCGGTGGCTGCCGGTGTTGATCATCACGATGTCGTTCTTCTGGATCTTCGGCTCCGCCGCTTCCAGATCTTTCGGCGTGATCACGCCCCATTTGCCTTTCGGAATCGACACCGCGACGCCGGTGCCGAAGAACCGCCACAGCGGATAGCCGGTCAAGGAGGGCTGGTTCTCGGCAACATGGATCGGCGCGTCCATGTGGGTGCCGCGATGCATGATGCCTTCGAACTGTTGCACCAAGAGGCCGTCCTTGGAATGGAATTCGACGACGCGCACGTTGAGATTGGCGCGCGAGGGCCATTGCGGCATGCCGTGACCCCAGGGATGGCTGAGATCGAAAAATTCCAAGCCTTGTCTGTTGTTGCTTGAACCGTGCGATGCTGCCTTCGGCGGTGCCCCGCTCTCCAGGCGGATATCTCCTTTTGGATCGAGCATGGCGATGAGACGGATCACGCAAGCGTCGCCTTCATGCCATTTCCATGGAAAGCCTTGGAAGGTGCAGCGCTTGCCGGAAAGCTCATCGAGCTCGCCGCCGACATTCTCGATGGTCGGGATTCCGGCTTCGAGCAGCGTCCGGTGCGCTGCATTCCATTCTGGAAAGTCGCTGATCGCCTCTCGGCCTGTCGCTTCCTTATATTCCGGGAGCAGATATTTGATCTGCGGACCGTTGCGATGCGGCCCGAGCGAGGTGGCCAGCGGATGATCGACACAAGCCGTGTCGACGCCGACGAGCTTGACGCGCTTTTTGACGAGCCACGCCGCCGCCTGTTTGCTCAAGCCCGGGGCATAGCCGAAATAGTCTTTGCTGTCGGAATATCTGCGATGCCAGCCGGTATTGATGAGGACGATATCGCCCTCCTTGATCGGTGGTTCGGCGCGTTCGAGGTCGGACGGCTCG
>JASHVN010000690.1 GCA_030044555.1 Xanthobacteraceae bacterium
TGTTTGCCGGCCTGATCATCTTCGCCGGCCTCTCGCTATTGATGACCGGCCTGGTCCAGCTTTTGGAAAAGCGCATGAGCCGCTGGCGGCCCGAGCACGCCAACGGCGGCTAGCTGGAGCATGATCCCGAAAAGCTTGCGCTCGGATTTGATCCGAGGGTGGAGCCCGGTTTTCGGATAAGATAATAGGTCCATACGCATCCCGGATGCGGTGCAGGAAGAAGCGTGCACCGCTTGCTCCGGGATCGCCGCCACTCGTAGCGCAGGGTCCGGACCTGCAGCGCGGGTCACTGCGCGGCGCCGGTCGGCGCCGCCAGATTGGCGGGTACGTAATTCATTTCCTTCAGCGTCGAATCGAGCAGCTTGCGGGCAATGAATTGCTCCGGATCCGGCAGCGGCTTGTCGGCCGGCCATTGCCGCGCTGCGATCATGGTCAGGCGGCGCGATTCAAGAATTTCTCGAAACAGCGCAGGCGGCACCTCGGCGCCGTAGGAATCGTGCAGCTGATCCCAGATCAGCCCGGCATCCTTGTCGTTTTTGATGCTGGCAATGTGGTGCTCCAGCACCTTGATCGAGCCTTCCTTGTTGGTGCGGAAATACATCACCGCCTTGGCGATGGCGCGGATGATCTTTTTTACCGTCTCGGGGTGCTGCTGGACGAAGCTCTGCATGCACCAGATCGTGCCGCCGGCGCGCGGAATGTAATCGCCGGTGCGCAACAACACCTTCAGGCCAGCCTGCTGGGCGACGATCGCGTGGGGAATGGAGAGGCCGGCGCCCTGGATGTCGTTATTGGACAATGCCGCGATGCGCTCGGCCTCGCCCTGGAAGGAAATGACGTGATAGTCCTTGCCGGCATCCATGTGGAAGAAGCGGTGCAGCACCGCCTGCACTTCGTCATAGTCGGCGCCCCCAGGGCGGCCCAGGCCGATGGTTTTGCCTTTGAGCTGATCCGCCGCGGCGATGTCGGCGCGGGTCGTGAGCGTCCACTGCGACTTCAACGATTCGCCGACGATGTAGGTGATCTTGGCGCCGCTCAATGCAGCCTGGGCGCCGCCCGAGGGGATCGGCGCGCAATCAAGGTTGCCGGTCAGGATGGCGGTGACTTGTGCCGGAGCCTGCAGTTCTACCAGCGAAGCATCGAGGCCTTCTTGTTTGAAGAATCCTTCGTCGAGCGCGACATAGGTGGGGACGTGGAAGCCGTCGCCGCCGATCACCTTGCCGATGGTGACCTTGGTCTGCGCCTGCGCGCCGGGCGCGACAGCAAGCGCAAAGCCGATCGTCGCAGCGGCCAGGACTAGCGGGAGCCGGAGCATTGGCATGGAGGTTCTCCTGTCAGTGAGCGATACCGGCAGCGTCGGCGCCGCGGCAGCAGGATCTACAATAGCTTGTAGCGGGGATGTCGCGAAAGCGAAACCTCGTCGCATGATGCCCCGGCCTAAAAGTCGCGTCGCGCTCCGGTTTAAAACTCGGCCAGATCAGAGAGATCGACGGTACCAGGCGTTCGAGCGAACGGAAATCGGAGTGCGACGGGTACCGCGCTATCACCCCAGCTTGCGGGTCAGCGTGGTCTTCTCGCCGAGCGTGTCACGCACATAGATCAAATTGACCGCGGCAAAAATGACGACTGCGATCGGTGCGGCAAAGATGATCGCAATCGCGCCGAACAGATAAGTGATCGCCACGATGCCCAACAGCATGACGGCAGGCGGAATGGCAACCATGCGCCGCTGGATGAGAGGAGAGATGATCTCGCCTTCGAGCTGATGGATGACGAGGTAGGCGAGCAGAGTCCACAGCGCAGTCTCGGGGCTCTTGGTGAGCGCCACCAGCACCGCCGGAATCGCGGCCAGGAGGGGTCCCAGATAGGGAATGAACTCGCCGATGCCGGCAATCAGCCCGATCGCGAGCGGAGACGGCACGCCGATGATCCAGACCGCAAAGGTTGTCAACGCGCCGATCAAAATCATTTCGACGAGCTGGCCGAGCAGCCAAAGCCGCAAGGCCTCACCGATGCCGTCGAAGATCTCGGCAGCGCGCGCGTGTTTGCTGGGCGGGAACAGCCAGATCAGCCCGCGGCGGTAGAGCAGAGGTTGCGCCGCGAGATAAATACCGCTGATCAGCATGATTACGACGCCCTCGAGGAAAGTGGTGCTGACCTTGAGCACGCCAGGAAGGATATCGGTCAGGGAGAAGTTGCCGTTGATCATGTGCTGCAAAAGGTAATTGCCGAACGCGGTCGCTTGCAGATTCTTTTCGATGGCGGCGGTGGCCGCGCTCGTGCGCTGGACCACGTCCTGAAGCTGGTTGGAGATCCGGCTGCCGAACAGATATCCCGTACCGCCGATGATGCCGAGAAGGACAAGTCCGGAGACGATCAGCGCGACCGCCTCGGGCAGGCGGAGCCAGCGCACGAGCGGCTCCGCCACCAGCCGCAACACCATGGCGAGAATAATGGCGCCAAAGATCATGAGGACGACGCCGAACAGGTACCAAATCAGGACGGGAGTTGCGAGCACCGCGACGACGATCAGCGTGCGCTTGAAGAAATCGGAATAGTCCGTCGGGATCGCCATGAGGAAGCTATTGTCGCGCATCGCCTGAGCCGGCGCCATGACAATCTGCGGTGCGGTATTTGGGTTCCGCCGCAGGCGGCAGGAGGCCGCTGCCACACTCAACGCGCTGATCGGCGACGACCGATTGGATCGGTGAGGGGCCGGCGCCTGATTCTATGGTTGGCAACGCGCCCGTGCTAAGCCAGAACAGCGTCACGCTCATCGCGCGCGTCGGGGGATGAAGATGACACCAGGGAAGCCGAACGAAGTCAAAATCCGCGTCCATGATGGCGCCGAGATCGCCGTTGCGCTGTACATGCCGGAAGGCGAAGGGAGGTTTCCAGTGTTGCTGGCGCCGTCGCCTTATCGCTACGACAACAACAGCCTGCCGGCGTCTCCGCAGTTTCTCTGGCGGGAAACCGGTCCAATCGAGTTTTATCAGAAGCACGGTTACGTCTACGCCCACATGGACGTACGCGGCTGCGGCAAGTCAGGCGGCGAATTCCGCCTGCTCGACCGCAACGAACAAAAAGACCTCTACGACGTCATCGAATGGCTCGGCCACCAGCCGTGGTCGAACGGTAAAGTCGGCGGCATCGGCCAATCATATTTCTGCATGTCGCAATGGTGGATGGCGATCCAGAAGCCGCCATCGCTCGCCTGCATCGCCGCCTTTGACGGGCTGAACGATCTCTATCGCGCGTCGATCTATCAGGGCGGAATTTTGGGAGATTTTTTCGGCGCCTATTGGTGGAATCAAAACCGGATCATCAATCGCAA
>JASHVN010000691.1 GCA_030044555.1 Xanthobacteraceae bacterium
CGGCAGACCGCCGTGCGCGAACTCTCCAAGCTGGTGGACGTTATCCTCGTGGTTGGCGCCAAGAACAGTTCCAATTCCAACCGCTTGCGCGAGATCGGCCAGGAAGACGGCACGCCGAGCTACCTGATCGCCGATGGCAGCGAGGTGGAGCCGGATTGGTTCATTGGCGCCGAGACGGTCGGCATTACCGCCGGCGCCTCGGCGCCGGAAGTTCTGGTCGAAGACGTGATTGATGCGCTGCGGCGGCTCGGCCCGGTCGAGGTGAGCGAATTGACGGGCCGCCAGGAGACGATCGAATTCCGCTTGCCGGCCGAACTGGCTGATGGCGCTGCCGCCAGCCGGGCGACGGCAAAAGCCTGATCGCCCGCGGTGAACCGCCGGCGGATCCCGTAACAGACGTACGAAAAGGATAGCGTTGTGACCGTATCATTACGACAACAAGCGGCCGTCGGGTCGTACATTCTCCGCCAGCGGCTGATGGGGCGGAAGCGCTACCCGCTGGTGCTGATGCTGGAGCCGCTGTTCCGCTGCAATCTCGCCTGCTTCGGCTGCGGCAAGATCGATTATCCCGACGCCATCCTCAACAAGCGCCTTTCGGTGCAGGAATGCCTCGACGCGGTCGACGAGTGCGGCGCGCCGATGGTCGCCATTCCGGGCGGCGAGCCGCTCATCCACAAGGAGATCGGCGAGATCGTCAAAGGCATCGTGGCGCGCAAGAAATTCGTCTCGCTGTGCACCAATGCGCTGCTCCTGGAGAAGAAGCTCGATCTGTTCGAGCCGTCGCCTTATTTGTTCTTCTCCGTGCATCTCGACGGATTGAAGCATCATCACGACAAGTCGGTGTGCATGGACGGCGGCTTCGAACGGGCGGTGGACGCCATCAAGGCCGCCAAGGCCAAGGGTTTCACCGTCAACGTCAATTGCACGGTTTATGACGGCCACCCGGCCGAGGACATTGCCGCGTTCCTCGATCTGACCTCGGAGCTCGGCGTCGGCGTCTCGATCTCGCCCGGCTATGCCTATGAGCGCGCACCGGATCAGCAGCACTTCCTCAATCGCCGCAAGACCAAGGAGCTGTTCCGCAAGGTCTTCGCGCTCGGCAAAGGCAAGAAGTGGAATCTCACCCATTCGGGCATGTTCCTGGACTTTCTTGCCGGCAATCAGGAATTCCATTGCACGCCGTGGGGCATGCCCACCCGCAACATCTTCGGCTGGCAGAAGCCCTGCTATCTGCTCGGCGAAGGCTACGCCAAGACTTTCGCCGAGCTGATGGAAACAACCGATTGGGATTCCTATGGCACCGGCCGCTATGAGAAGTGCGCGAACTGCATGGCGCATTGCGGCTACGAAGCGACCGCCGCCAAGGCGATGATGGCGCACCCGCTGCAGGCCGCGATGATCGCCTGGAAGGGCGTGAAGACCGAAGGTCCGATGGCGCCGGAAATCGATATGTCGAAGCAGCGCCCGGCGCAGTACGTCTTCGACAGCAACGTGCAGCTGACGCTGTCTCAGATCCGCGCCAACGAGGCGCGCGAGAAAGCCGCCAAAGCGGCGGCCAAAGACGCCAAGCAGACTGAAGCCAAGCAGACGTCGGCCAGCGCGGCGTAAGGTCTGCTGCAAGCTTAGCGTTGCCAGTCGAGATCAGGCGAGGCCAATTGCACCTTCCTCCCCCTGAAAGGGGGAGGAATGAGGTGGGGTCCTCTGGTTAGCCGCGTGACTGAATCAGAGAACAACTACATCCCGTAAGCCACCGCCGGCGCGTTGGCGCGCTTGAGGTTGCGGTAGCGCGACAGCGCCCAGAGCGGGAAAAATTTCGCGTAGCCGTGATAGCGGAGATAAAAAACCCGCGGGAAACCGGTCGCGGTGTAGCGCGGCTCATTCCAGAAACCATCGCTGCCCTGCGTCGCCTGAAGGTAAGCGATGCCGCGCTCGACCGCCGGATGATCGGTGTCGCCGGCTGCCATGAGCCCCAGCACCGCCCAAGCGGTCTGTGAGGCCGTCGACGGCGCGCACTCGTAGCCGCGATAATCGAGCTTGTAGCTGGCGCCGTCCTCGCCCCAGCCGCCGTCTTCGTTCTGGATGCCGACGAGCCATTGCGCCGCCTTGCGCATTTCCGGCGCGCCGCGCTCCATCCCCGCGGCATTGAGCGCGCACAGGACCGACCAGGTGCCGTAGATGTAGTTCATGCCCCAGCGCCCGTACCAGCTGCCGTCGGCGAGCTGCGTGCGGCGCAGATAATCGATCGCCCGCGCAACGGCGGGATTGCGCTCAGCCGTTTCGCCGAATTGCGCCAGCATCGACAGGCAGCGTGCGCTCACGTCCTCGGTCGGAGGATCGAGCAGCGCGCCATGATCAGCGAACGGAATGTTGTTGAGATAATAATATTCGTTGTCGGCGTCGAAGGCGCCCCAGCCGCCGTTCTGGCTCTGCATGCCGACGATCCATTCCTGCGCGCGCGCCAGCGGCTCGCGATAATCCTGCCGCCCGGCAGCGTTCTGGAAGCGATCCATCGCCATGGCGACGACCGCGGTGTCATCGACGTCGGGATAATGCGGGTTGGCATATTGGAAGGCCCAGCCGCCGGGGCGCAGATCGGGGCGCCGCTCAATCCAGTCGCCGGGCACATCGAGAATCTGTTCCGGCACGAGCCAGTCCAGCCCCTTGCGCACCGATGCTCCTGTGCGCTCGCCGCCGGCTTCCATCAGCGTGTGGCAGACCAGGCTCGTATCCCAGATCGGCGACACGCAGGGCTGGCAATAGGCTTCGTGCGGATGCACCACCAGAAGCTTCTCGACCGATTTGCGCGCGATCGCGCGCCGCGGGTCGCTTTCGGGAATGCCCAAAGCCGCAAACATCATCACGCTGTTGGCCATGGCGGGAAAAATCGCGCCGAGCCCGTCTTCGCCGTTAAGACGCTCGCTCACCCAGGCGACCGCGCGGTCAATGGCGCGCTGCCGCATCTTTTTCGGAAAAAACGGCTCGCACGCCCGCAGCACGATATCGACCACGCGGAAGAACCAGAACCACGATGCCTTCTGCTGCGGCGCTCTCGGCGCCGCCCCGAGCGTTTGCGGCGGCTCAAGAAAGAGCTCATCGATGCGCACGCCCTTGGCGTTGCGCGCCAGCGGCTTCTTCGCCATCAGCACCAGCAGCGGGACGATGACGGTGCGGCTCCAGTAAGAGATCTTGTCGAGGTGGAACGGGAACCATTTCGGCAACAGCATGATCTCGACCGGCATCACCGGCACCGCGCGCCACGGAATAAAGCCGAACAGCGCCAGCATGATCCTGGTGAAGACGTTCGAACGCGCGGCGCCGCCGCGCGCCCGCAATGCTTCGCGGGCGCGGCGCATATGGTCGGCGTCGACGGAATCGCCGATCATCTTCAGCGCGAAGTAGGCTTTCACCGTGGCGCTGACATCGAGATCGCCGTCGGCAAAGAGCGGCCAGCCGCCATGCGTGCCCTGGATGCGGCGCAGATAGACGGCGATCTTGGCTTCCAGCGCCGCGTCGACCGGCTCACCGAGATAATGCCGCAGCAGCACATATTCGGCCGGGATGGTGGCATCGGCTTCCAGCTCGAACAGCCAATGGCCGTCATCGTGCTGGCGCGCCAAGAGCGCACTCGTCGCCCGATCGATCGCGCGATCGAGATCGTTTTCTATTACAGGCGCATCGTTCATTGGCGACTCGTTACTCTGTGATTGATGAGATCGGCGGCTTTGTTGCCGGAGCGGATCGCGCCCTCGATGGTGGCGGGCAGGCCGGTATTCGTCCAATCGCCGGCGAGCGCCAGGTTCTGCCACTGCGTCCGTGCGCCTGGGCGCTTTCTGTCCTGCGCCGGCGTAGCCGCGAACGTCGCCCGCCGCTCGCGCACGATCTGCCATGGCGGCAGCGCATCTGCCAACCCGGTGACGCTTGCCACATCGCTCCAGATCGATTTCGCCAGCACGTCGCGCGCGGTATCGATCAGCCGGTCGCCGGCGCTGATGGTCACCGACACCCGGCCCGGAAAGGAAAAGATCCACTGCGCCGTGCCGTTGAGCACGCCGACGATCGGCGGCTGCGCCGCCGGCGGGTCGATGCGGAAATGGGCGTTCACGATGGCGCGAAACTCGGTCGGCACGTCGAGGCCGCGCACCAAAGCCGCCGCCGCATAGGGCGGAACCGCGAGAACCACCGCGTCGTCCAGCCCGAGCATGGTGGCCTCGCCGCCGAAATCGAGCGCTTCGACGCGGTCGGCGGCAAAGCGCAGGGCGCGCAATTGATGCTCCAGGCGCACAATGGCGCCGCGCTGCTGCAGGCGGGCCAGCGCCGGCTCGATCATTGTCGGCCCCAGTCCATCGCGGGCAATCAGCGGCCGGCACGCGCGGCCGCCGGCGGCCAGCGTTTCGCGAATGATGGCACTCGCCAGCTTTGCCGAGCCTTGCGGCGGATCGATGTTGAGCGCGGCAAGCAGAAGCGGCTCCACCAGCCGCTCATACAGCGTCCCCTTGCAGGCGATCAGTTCGCCGACACTTTTGCCGGCCGGTGCCCATAAGAGCTTCGCCAACGCCAGATAGTGTAGCGCGCGCGTGCCCGGCACGCGGCGTGTCGAGTCAAAGATCCAGAATGGCACGCGACCTTCGTTGAAACGCAGCGTCCAGCGCTGGCCGCCGGCAAGATCGACGAACGGAAATTCCGCCGCATTCGGCCCGATCAAATGCTGCTCGGCGCCGACATCGCGCAGATAAGCGAGCGCCGCATGATTGCCCGAGAGCAGAAGATGATTGCCGTTGTCGATAGTCATGCCGAGCGTGGCGTCGTGGTACGAGCGGCACCTTCCGCCAACGAATGCGGTGGCTTCGTGCACGATCACGCGCTCGCCCCGCGCGGAAAGTTTCAGCGCGGCGGACAAGCCCGCAAGGCCGGCGCCGATGATGTGGATCGTGCGCGACATCAGAACAGATGACGCAGCGCGATGAGGAGAATGCGCGCGCGCGGCAGCCGGACGGCCGGGCGCGGCGGTGCGAAGCCGCGGGCGATCAGCCGGTCGAGAATGAGGCCATAGGCCTCGCCCATGATGGCTGGCGCGCGTATGACGCGGCGCGGCTGTTGCACCATGATCGCCTGCGCCTGGCGAAAGTGCGCCCGCGCCTGTTCGACGATCGCGTTGGCGGCCTCGCCGAGCATGGGATTGGCCAGCACCGCGGCCGGATCGGTGCTGATGATGCCGCAATCGCGCAGCGCTTCGCGCGGCAGATAGAGCCGCCCCATCGCCGCGTCCTCGTCGAGGTCGCGCAAGATGTTGGTGAGCTGCAGGGCGCGGCCGAGGTGATCGGCCAACGCCAAGCCCGCTTTATGCTCCATGCCGAAGATGCGCACCGACAAGCGTCCAACCGCGCAGGCAACGCGATCGCAGTAAATCTCGAGCGTCGCCTGATCCGGCGCGCGAATGTCGGCGACGACGTCCATCTCCATACCGTCGATGACGGCCAGAAAGTCTTCTTTTTGCAGATCGAACGTCCGCACTGCCGCCGCCAATCCGGAAAGCTGCGGCGGCGGCGCGCCGCGGTAGAGCGCGTCGATGTCGGCGCGCCAGCGCTGCAACTGCCCGCGACGCGGCTCGCGCGGCCCCGGATCGTCGGCGATATCGTCGACCGCGCGGCAAAACGAATAGATCTCGAACATGGCCTCGCGCTGCGGGCGCGGCAATATTCGCATACCGCTGTAAAACGAGCTGCGGGAGGCGCGCTCTGCCGCCTGGGACGGTCCGGCGTTCACTTACGCGCCCCGCGGATTGTGCGACGAAGCGGAGTACCGCCTGCCAAACCGCCGCGACGCGCAGGTGAGCGCCCCCACGAGCGTCAAGCCGGCGACGGCGGGCGCTTTGAGATGCACGCGATCGCAGAGCGGATCGCTTGCCATCAGGACGCGCGTGAGACGATGCGCCAATGTGTTGATGACGGAAACTTCCAGGCTGAGACGCCAATCGTCGATCGACGGCGAGAAGCCATCGCTTTCGCTGAGCAGGCGTTTGGTACGCTCGGCGAGTTTATGCAGGCAGGCGAGCAGCGCCGGCGAGGCGCGCGTCTCGCCGAGCGCTTCGACGCTCGCTCCCGCTTCCGTGAGCGCGTCGAGCGGAACGTAGACGCGATCGAGAGCGAGATAGTCTTCTTTGCAATCCTGCAGATGATTGATGATCTGCAAGGCGGCACACAGTGCGTCATTGGCCGGCCACACCGACCGGCTCTCGCCGTGCACGTCGCAGACAAAGCGCCCGACCGGCATCGCCGAGAGCGAGCAATAGCCGATCAGATCGTCCCAGTCGCGATAGCGCAGCTTGGTGACGTCGAGCCTGAAGGCAGCGAGCAGATCCTGCGCGTGCTTTGGCGACAGCTTGCGATCAGCGAGCACGCCGCGCAGCCGCACCGCGGCGGCATCTTCGTCGCTCCGTCCCAAAAGCCCGGCTTCGAGGCGGCCGAGCAGCGCCAGTTTTTGTTCCGGCGGCAGCGTCGCGTGGTCGGCGATATCATCGGCGGTGCGCACGAAATTGTAGAATGCCAGGATCGGGGCGCGATGGCGGGCGGCAATGAGCCAGGACGCAACCGGGAAATTTTCATCCCGATGGCCCTTGCCCGAGCGCCAATCCGCGGCGTCTTTTCCGTTTGCAGCGTTCATCGCAATTCCGACACGTTGGCCTGCGCGCGGCCCTTCCACATGCCGCCGCGCCCGCGCGCATGCTGATAGGCGGAATCGATCGTAAAGGCCATATAGAGGGCGGCGATG
>JASHVN010000692.1 GCA_030044555.1 Xanthobacteraceae bacterium
TCATGCTGCTCACCGCCATTGCCATCAAGCTCGACAGCAAGGGGCCGCTGTTGTTCAAGCAGCGGCGCTACGGCTTCAACAACGAGCTGATTGAAGTCTACAAGTTCCGTTCGATGTACGTCGACCGTGCCGATGCCAATGCGGAAAAGCTCGTCACCAAAGGCGATTCGCGGGTAACCCGCGTCGGCCGTTTCATCCGCAAGACGAGCCTCGACGAGCTGCCGCAGCTGTTCAACGTCGTGTTCGCCGGCAATCTGTCGCTGGTCGGGCCGCGTCCGCACGCCGTGCACGCCAAGGCCGCCGACCGCGTCTATGACGAAGCGGTCGACGGCTACTTCGCCCGCCATCGCGTGAAGCCGGGCATCACCGGCTGGGCGCAGATCAACGGCTGGCGCGGCGAAACCGACAGTCAAGAAAAGATCCAGCGCCGCGTCGAGCACGATCTCTACTACATCGAAAACTGGTCAATCCTGTTCGACCTCTACATTATGGCGCGCACGCCGTTTGCGCTCTTGAATTGGGAGAGCGCCTATTGAGCGCGGCCGGCGCCGCGACGGCCGCGTTTGCCGCCGAGTCCTCCGACCGGCAGACGGCGCTTGCGCAGCGGCTCCTCAATGTCACGCTGTTTGTCACGATCCTCCTGAGCTCGATCGCCTTCATCGAGCCGTCGCCGCACGACGCCATGATGTTCGTGCTGCTGGCCATGTGCGTTGCCGCCCGCGTCACCTTCGACCGCAAGCTCCTGCCGCTTCTGATTTTGACGATCGTCTGGCTGCTGGGCGGACTGTTTTCGCTCGTCCAGGTCGGCGACCAGGAGAACACGATCCAGTACGCCGGGACGTCGGTCTATCTCGGGCTCGCCGGCCTCATGTACGCGTGCCTGTTCTGCGAAGGCAATCTGACCCGGCTTTTGATCGTGCGCCGCGCCTACATCCTCGCCGCCCTGATCGCAACCGCGGCCGGCTATCTCGGGTTTTTTCACCTGGTTCCGCACGCTGACATCTTTTTGGACAACGACCGGGTCAGCGCCACGTTCAAAGACCCCAACGTCTATGGACCGTTCCTCGTCTTTCCGCTGCTGATGCTGATCATCAGCTTCATGACGCGCGGCGTCCGCCTGGTCGGCCTCGTCGTGGTGCTTGCGCTCCTCGGCGGGCTTTTCTTGAGCTTTTCCCGCGGCGCCTGGATCCATTTCGCGGTATCGGCGGCCGTTGCGATCGTTCTTTTATTCGTCACGACATCCGATCCGCGAATGCGCAACCGCATCATTTTGCTCACGATCGCGGCTGCGTTCATTGCCGTTTTGCTTGTGGTGGCGCTGACCACGATCGATTCCGTGCGCGACATGCTTCTGGTGCGCGCCAAAGCAATCCAGCCCTACGACGTCGGACCGGGCGGCCGTTTCTGGTTCCAGCAATTGGCGCTCGGCCAAATCCTCGATCATCCCAACGGTTTGGGACCATTCGAGTTTGCCCGCATCTTCGGCGGCCAGCAGCACGACGTCTACATGCAGGGGTTTCTGGTCTATGGCTGGCTCGGCGGCGCCGCCTACGCCACGCTGGTCCTGGTGACGCTTGGTGTCGGCATACGCACCGCGCTGGTTGCGACCCCTTGGCAATATTACCTGATCGCCGCTTATGCGGCGTTCGTCGGCGAAGCGGGCGAGGGCTTCATCGTCGACACCGATCATTGGCGCCACTTCTTTCTGCTGCTTGGTCTCATTTGGGGCCTGAGCGCCGCCACCATCAATTTCGGCCACCGGCAGAATAGCGCGGCGGGCGACGGGGCAGAGGCGGCAATGGCGCCGCTCGCGTCCTGAGCCTCGGTTCTGAGTTCTGGTTCTGAGTTCTGGTTCTGAATCTCGGCAGCACGGCGCCGCGTCGGAGAAGCAGCGTGCATATTCTGGTCAACGATTTTATCGGCGGCGTGCTCGATCGCGGCATTCCGCTTTACGTGCGCAATCTTATCGACGGGCTGCGCCAAGAAGGCTTTCGCGTGCGCGTCGTGCGCGCCCCCGCGTTCTGCCGCAAGCTGCCGCGCAGCCTGTTTTATCTGCTCGCGGTCCTCGTCGAACAGACGCTGCTGCCGCTGATCGGCCTTTGCGTGCGGGCGGAGCAGACGATCTATCCCTACAATTCCGTCGCGATTGCCGATCTGCTCACGCGACGCGGCCGCATCGTGGTGCACGATCTGGAGCAGCTCAATCGGCCGTTATCGTTTTCCAAACTCTACTATCTCTGCTGCTACCGCGCGGTGAAATGGCGCGACGCTCCGGTGTTCACGATCTCGGAAATATCGCGACAACGGCTGATCGCCTGCGGGCTCTTTGGGCGCGGCGCGATCACCCTTCTGCCGAACACGTTCTATGCTTTCGAACGCCTCGTCCGCAGCGAGACGTCCGCACGCCGGCCGGCGATTCTCTTGTGCACCGGTTCGACCGCGAACAAGGATCTCCAAACCGTCGTGGCGGATTATCTGCCGGCCGTAATGGCCCGGCGCTGGTCGGTCTCCATCCTCGGCCTGCACAAAGTCAGCGACGTGCCCAAATTCGAGTCGCTGCAGAGCTTCATCAGTTCCGGCCAGTTGCGGCTTTGCGGCCAATTGTCCGACCGGCAAGTCGCCGGCGAATATCGCTCGCACGCCATCATCTGGGTGCATTCCCTGCGCGAGGGTTTCGGCCGCTGCGTGGTCGAGGGAAGGCTCGCCGGCGGCCGCGTCATCGCCACCGATATCCCCGAATTCGCCGTGCTGCGCGACAGCGACGTCTATCTCTACAAGGATGCGGCCGCGTTCATGAGCATTCTTGACCGGCTGGCGCACACGGATGCTCCGGCGTCGCCCTATTCCGGCTATCCCTATCGCGAGCTTTTGCGCGACGGCCTCGAACGCGGGCTATCCGTCACAGCAGGCCAAAGCGCAGCGCAGCCGCCGCAAGCCATACCAATCCGACAAGCCCCAGCAGGCAGAATACCGCCGCAGAACCAAAGTCCTTGATTCTGCGAATTTCAACGTGCCGCTCGAGCGTGACGAAGTCGGCAAGCTTTTCGACCGCGGTATTCAACAATTCGACCGAAAGCAGCACGAGCAGCGATCCGATCATGGCGACGTACCATGCCACGCTTGGCGCCAGAAAGAAGCCGAGCGGCACGGCGATGACGAAAAGGACCCCCTCCTCGCGCACCGCGGCTTCGTATCGCAAGCAATAGCCGAGCCCGCGCAGCGAGTTGAGGGTAGCACTGTAAAGCCGCTTCACGTTGGCTCCGGTTATTGCGTGGCCCTACGGCCAAAAGGTGCGGCACCTTACGTGATCGAGGTGCGCTGTGCGAGCGTTGTTGCGCCTGCGGGAGCGCCTTACTATAGTCCGCCCGCAATCTTACGGAGCGTAGCGCAGCCCGGTTAGCGCACCAGTCTGGGGGACTGGGGGTCCCGAGTTCAAATCTCGGCGCTCCGACCAGCAAAACCAATAACTTAGCGCTCGGTTTCAGAAATGCCGCTTCCCAGAACATCGCCGTTGGGAAGTGCGCTGGGAAGCGCCATGTCCAGTAGCCTTATTCCGTTCAGTGACAAGCAGGCAAAAGCCGCACAAGAAGCATTCCGAAGTCAAGGATCAAACCGCGGCTTCTGATCCTAGGCACGTCCGTGCGGATTCCCGAAGTTCTTGTCTCCGCCTCGCCCGTGATCGAGTTTTCTGGTGTGGGAAAGGACAGGAACATTTAGCGGCTCGAGTGGAGTGAGCGCGACGCCGCTTCCTCCCACATTACCGCTTTTCGCTGGTGGCCTCTCCTTTGTTATCTGACAGTTCGTCGCAAGCGAAGCGGCAAGCAATCTTTTGTTGCTGCCTAAGCTGTCGGAACTGTTCTTACAGGTCGCGTCCCAAAACCTTGACGCGCAACCGGCCGCACTTATTGGCGAAGTCGCCGCCCGATGAAGGCGAGTAACCGACGATTACCACATGCTCCAAATCAGCCCGCAATTGGCGAGCGCATAGCCGAATATGATGAGGGCCTGCCTGTCTCCCGTGACAGCGAGAACGCCGGCCTGGACAAAGTAGGCGATGGTGACGGCCCAGAGAAGTGCGAGCTTCATTTGCGCGTTTTCCCTATTTGCACGGGGTTAAGGCTGACAGCGGGCAGAGGCGCCTTCCGATTTGGCAGAGGAAACTGGGCTCATCCGGCGGCGTTATCGGGTGGTCGGGGGGAAAGGAGAATACGAAATGACCAGCATGAAAACTTTGGGCCTCGCGATTGGGATCGCATTTGCTGCCTCCTCGTTCGCGCTCGCCCAGCAGGGTAATCCCACGAACAACGCGCCTGCTCAACAGGCCAATCCCACGAACCCGGCTGCAAGTGGCACCCAGCAGGGCAGTTCCGCGAACAACGCAGCCGCAAGCCGCAGCGCTCAAAGGACCGGTAGCGCGGCCACCAGGCAGAGGCACAACAGACGCCTTTCCGCCGTTCCTTCCTCCAATCGCCGGCTTGCCGCCCGCCGACCTCGCGCCCGTCGACTTTACGCCTTTCAACCGCTCTCTCGTTGTCGCTTCATCCGGGTTGGGCCCAATCTGTTCCGGAGAAGCTGCCGCTGAGTTGCGTGAAGAATAAAAGATCGGCGCCTTACTTGTCACACGCTGGCGCTGAGAGGGGCTGGGGAAATAGCCCGGGGTCCTAAAACGGCTACTTCCGCGGGCCTCCCCACATTGGCGGGACTGGGAGGATCGGTGACTGGCAGTCCCGACACGATGCGCCCTCGCCCGCTTTCCGCCGCCCTGGTCTGTGGAGGAACGCGAGGAGTCGTACATCATCCGCGACGCAACCGGCCAAGCGCTCGCGTAGCCAAGCACGCCTGTGGCACCAAGCGTGGTCGCGGCTATCCGCGCGACGGTATTGGAAAATTCAAGCGCAAAGACGCGATGCCAGGCCAGTCCATCGCTCGACAGAAATCTGTCACCGCGATGCGATAAGGTGGCTTCTCGGTTCTCCTCATCAGCGCGGCAGCATTGAGGTGTACCATTCCATTACTGAGTCTCGATCTTTCCGCTCTCCGCATCGACCAAGTCGATATAGACTGGTCTGCAGCATTCGTGTTTAGCGCATTTGCCATTGCGGCATTGGCGATGCTGCTGTGGGGGCGTGATCCGGCCGATCATGTTTGATCCGGTTGCTCATGTTTGATCCGGTTGTCAGTGACCGGCGTCGTCGCAGTTGCAGGCGCGGCGATGTGCCATGAGTCCCCGAATCGGGTCTTACACGCTGCGCGAGCTGTCACAGAACTATAAGTCATTCACGGCTCCGCAATGGGCGCTTTCGGCGCGATCGTTACCGTAATCCTGTTCGCGGCCGCCGCATGCAACACGAGGGTCTCTGGCCGCCAAGGAGCTTGACGTGATTAGTTTAGGCGCTCCGCCATCACGCACCGGTCAACTCGGAAACCAGGGTATCGTGTCACGAGGCGGCGGCGGTCCCGGCTGCGCCAGCGTCGGTGTTGGCTGCGCCAAAGGCGGTGCTACCTGGACGAACGGTTGTGGCGGGGGAGCCACGAGGAGCAGAACTTTTACCGGATTTGGTTTCAGGGTCGGGCGCGGTCTTTTCGAGAAGAAGGAATGGTTTTCCGGCGGCGCATCGACGCTGATCAAAACCGTCTGCGACACGAAACCGTCCTTTGCAAAGATCACCGATTGGCTTTCGACAGGCAACGCCAAGGAACAGGGCGTTCGACACGTCTGACCTTGCGCGGTGCGCACATCGGCGCCGGTCGGTTCCGACTCGAATTGCATGGTCTGTGTCGACGGAGGCGACGGCATTTGATGCGACCGATCGAACATCAACGCGGAGCATCCCGCGAGCGCGTAGCTCATCGTGGCCGCGATAGCGATGAGGACGAATCGACTGCGGGGCATGACCGCTTCGGTCCCGGAAGACAGGCTCGGCTGACGCGTGCAAACCACCGCACATCGGCAACACAGCCGCACTCCTTCTGGTTCGAGTGTGGTAAACGTTTGGTTAACGTCGCCGCCATCAACACCTACGTGCGTTTACGGGGCTTCACGCGCTTGTCATCAGCGACGATAATGCTGGTGCCGCCAGCGGGGGCGCGCAGCCGGCCTAAACACAGGACGTGGGCTATGCTGCTTCTTTCCGTCGAACAGTGGCGCGGTATTTTGCTGGCATCGGAGCCAGAGGAGGCCGCTGAACGCATTCTCAACAAGCTGGACGGCTATAACATGCCGCGCGATACAATAACGCGCGCGAACGACGTCAGGCAGCTTGCAAATGCTTTGCGGGCTTGGCGCGAGCGGTGAACAGCCGCTCAATCGGCCAGTCATGGCCGCGGGCGCGTTCATTGGCGCGCGTGTGGGCGACTCACGGTTGTTTGTTCGCCGCAGCGCTCACAGGACCGGCGCTCACGGGACAGCGAACGCGGCGCTGAGTCCAGCCGCTATGGCTTGGCCTCGTCGCTGCGACCGCGCAAGATGACGGCACCCTCATTCCGCACGCTGTGAAATGCACAAATTTCATGAAACCCGCGGCGTCTCCCTAACCGGATGATTTCTTTTGGCGTCGTAGAACTGCTTGAGCAGGGGCCGATCTTAAGCTGCGCGCGAGAAGTCGCCGGCAACTCATCTCTCCTTGGGCCGAGGAGGAGAGAAGCGAGCGCCGACGCAGGGCGATAGCATGATGTGGGCGAGAACCATTTTGATCGCCGCCGCCGCGTTGGCGGTAGGCACGCTGCTTGGTCGACTGCCTGTTCCAAATTCCCGCTTTGCCTCGGCCCAGCCGACGGAGAGTTCCGTGCGCCGGCTCGGCGGCGAAGCTATGAGTCCAATCGCGCTGGAAGTGCCCGGAATCCTCGGGAACGGGATCTACCAAACCTGCGGCGCGTGGGATGATTGGGACAATCCTGTCATTCTTCGGCCCTAAGCGCCCAAAAAAGCTCCGCCGACGACACTGCCGCCGACACTATCGACGCTGCCATGGCGCTGCGCAGGGTGCTCATGTTGGAGCACGTCGAATACCGGACGCCGCGCACGGCCGCGTCTCTTCGGTCACAGCGAAATCAATCGGTCAGCGAGAACGCCGCGAACGACGACGCCTCGCCGCCCGCACTCGGCAGTCTGAACGTTTATTCATATGCCTGGTGGAAACCTTGAAATCGAACTTAAGGGAAACCCGGCGCTCGCGCGGACGTTGTTGCAGCGTCGGCTCAACAGGAGACACCAATGAGCACCTTGAAAACTCTGGGCGTCGCAATCGTATTCGCATTTGCCGCCTCATCATTCGCATGCGCTCAGCAGAACAACCCCGCAACCAACCAGCAGGGAAATCCCGCAGCGAGCCAGCAGGGAAATCCTGCGGCGAACCAGCAGCAGGGCAATCATGCAGCCAATACGCCTGCAAGTAGCGCCGGTGGAACTCATCATCAAATGAGTCAAAAGACCGGCGGCACGGCCAACTCGCAGAGGCTTGCGCACAATCAAAATGGCCATAGAGGCGGCCATTTCAGGGGCAGAAGGCTTTACGGCTATTTTCGTGGCGTCCCCTGCCACCTCGTTCGTCACCCGGTGAGCGGACGTGTCGTGAAAGTCTGCCGTTGGTAACGGATGGCAGAGTTGGGCGCTGCCAGCATCGCAACGCTCGACGAAAGGCGAAACACAGCAAAAAGCCCCGTCGATTTGAATGACGGGACTGGCGTCCTTCGCTTCCGAAGTTCGCAAATCAATCGCGGGGTTGCGGTTCCCCAAGGAACGGCGCCAGAGAATTGCGCTCATGAAAATTGCGCCCATGAGAATTACGTTTGTGTCCGCCACATTGCCATGCAGGTCCGGCCGGGGTGCCGGCAACACGACGCTTCGCATTGTGACGGCAGCCGGCCC
>JASHVN010000693.1 GCA_030044555.1 Xanthobacteraceae bacterium
ACGATTCTGGACAAGAACGAGCTGATCACTGCGGTCACCGTGCCGGCGCTCAACGGCCGCAAGGCGGCCTACATGAAAGTCACTTCGCGCACGGCTGACGATTGGCCGTCACTCGGCGTCGCGGTCACGTTCGCATTGAGGGACGGCGCGATCCAGGACCCGGTCGTGGTCGTCAGTGCGGCCACCGAAAAGGTGACGCGCATGTTTGCAGCCGAGAAAGCATTACGAGACGCAGCGCCCGATGACGCGACACTGCAGCGCGCGGGCGATGCGGCGGCCGACGAGGTGCAGACCCTGTCCGATGCCCATGGCTCGGCGCCCTATAAGCGCGAGCTGCTGCGGGTCTATCTGCGCCGCGCGGTGCGCCAAGCCTTAGATGGAACAAGCCTTGGATGAATAAGCCTTGGATGAACAGGCTTTGAATGAAACCGCGCATTCGCCGGCCGATGATTTGAGGATGAAGATGAGTACACGTTTGATAAATTTCATGCTCAATGGTCAGCCGGTCTCGACCGCCATTGAGCCCCATCGGAACCTCGTCGAACTGTTGCAGCGCTTCGACCTGTTCGGCGCGCGCGAAAGCTGCGGTCAGGGGCTGTGCGGCTGCTGCACGGTGCTGGTCGACGATAAAGCGGTTTCTGGATGTCTCTATTTCGCCGTCTGGGTTGACGGCAAAAGCGTCAAGACCGTGGAGCATCTCGACGCCGACGGCCAGCTCTCGCCGGTGCAGCAGGCCTTCATCGACGCCGGCGCGTTCCAATGCGGCTTCTGCACGCCCGGCTTCGTCCTCATGGCGCATGAATTATTGAAAGAGCATCCGAACCCGAGCGACGACGATATTCGCCACTATTTCTCCGGCAACCTCTGCCGCTGCGCGGCCTATCCTGAAATCATCGAGGCGGTGAAAGTGGCGGCAAAACGATAGCGAGAGCTCGCTGGCGAAACTCGATTTGCAGCGTTTATTCCGCCAAAGTCCTCCAATTTCCTTTCATTAAAACGTGACGCGGAATGTCACCCGGCGTTAACCCGTCTGCGAACAATCCAGACGCCGAGGAACAATCCAGACTCATTCGCGTCGTGTCCGAAGCGACGCCCTTACGCCGGGTGGAGCGAAGCTCGCGTGCCATGCGGGACAAAGTTGCCCGCAAACCTTCCAACAAGGAGGCAGAAAAATGTCCACAAGCGTGACAATGTCCACAAGTGTAACATTGGCTGCCGCAATCGTCGTGGGCTCCACCATCTCAGCGGCCGCTCAGACGCCGTATTATTATTATGATCAGGACCCAATCGGCCGTGGCGCCCTGCGTAGTCTTGCTGCGCCGCCGTCCCCATCAGAAAGTCCGGCGGCCACGGGCGGTGGGAGTGTGGGGTATAACGAAACTCTCCGGCGCAACGATTGGTAAGGGACTAGGGTGCTGGCGCGGGTACACGTCCGTTAGCATCCAGCGCCGCGATAAACCGCCGTTTGATCGCGTGGCCGTCCCGTAGCGGCAGCACGCGGGGCACATCTTCCGAGCTGATGTGGGCGTTGATAAGGGTCGGGCCTTCGCCGCTATGGAGGAGAGCGCGGATGCCGGCGGCGTCTTCAATCCGGGAGATCGCAGTCGCCCGTCGAAAGCGGCAGGCAAGTGCCATGGCGATGAGATCGATGCCCGCTTGCGTAGCGCTCGCCTGCATGCCGGTCTCGCCGTAATGGGCGTTGTCGAGCACGACGATCGCCAAGTTCTTAGGCTGCTTGACGCCGATGGTAGCGAGACTGCCGATCCCCATCAGCATATCGCCGTCGCCGGTGAGCACGGCGACCCGCCGGTCTGGTCGCGCCAATGCGAGGCCGAGCCCGATCATTGCGGTACCGCCCATCGCGCCCCACAGATAAAAGTTCAGCGGATGATCGCCGGCCGCGCCAACGTCGTAGGTGGCCGAGCCGAGCCCGCTGACGACGAGCAGATCGCCCCGATCGATCAGCAATTGCCGGACGAATTCGCGCCGGTCGAGCATCAGCGAACCCATTGCTTGCGGCCGATCAGCCGTTGCGACAAGAGAATGGCGACTTGCAGATCACCGTCGAACGCCATGTCGCAGCCGGCGCCGACGATCTCGTCAACGTCCTCGGCGTTGTCGATGCGGTAGGTGAGAAAGCCGGCAAGCCGCAGTACGTCCGCAGTGATCGCCCCCATCGGCACCTGCCATTGATTAAATTCGCCGAACTCGCCGCGCATGGTCACCAGCGTGATGCAGCCGAAGCCACAATTGCGCAGCAGTGAAAACATGTTGACACAATTGCCGACGCCGCTTGACTGCATCAGCAAGGCCGCGCGCTGACCGCCGAGCCCCGCGCCGGCGACAAGGCCGACACCTTCCTCCTCGGTGGTCAGCACCACGTCAGAGATATTCGGATCGGCCTGGCAAAGCTTGATGAGGTGGCTATGGCCGGCGTCCGGCACGTAGCCGACCTGGCGAATGCCGACGCGGCGGAAATGCGCGTAGATGGCGTCCGGCCACGATGCTTGTGATTCTGCGAGCGTCGGCAAATGAACGGTCTTTCGATTAGCTGGTCGGTCTTTGTATTTCGCTCACGCGTTACTCGGCGGCGGCGCTGGCCGGCCGGCGATCATATCAGCCGCCTTTTCGGCGATCATGATCACCGGCGCATTGATATTGCCGCCAACGAGGTCCGGAAACACGGACGCGTCGACCACGCGCAGCGCGTCGACGCCGCGTACGCGCAGTTCGGGGTCGACGACCGATTGCGCGTCGGCACCCATGCGGCAGGTCCCGGCGGGGTGATGCACGGTGATGCCCGTCGCGCGGATAAAGGCGTCGATCTCTGCGTCGGACTTGAGCGGCGTGACCTCCGAAGTCACAAACGGCGCCAGCGGGTTCTGCCGGCCGACGTCCCGCGCCATCCGTATCCCGGCGCGCAGGACTTTCAGATCGTCCTCGACCGCGAGAAAATTCTGATAAATCCGCACCGGCGCGCGCGGATCCGCGGCGGCGAGCTCGACCCGTCCGCGGCTCTTCGGCCGCAGCAGCGCCACCCGGCAGCCGAATGCGTCCGGGAAACTTGGCAGGAACGGCGGCAGATAGGGCTTCGCTGCCATCGATCCGGCATTGAACAGAAATTGGATGTCAGGCATCGGGGCGGCCGTATCGGTCTTGAGAAAAGCGAAGAGACCGCCCGGTAAATCGCTGGCAAAGCCGGTACCGAACAAATAGGCCTTGGCGAGTTCACGGGTGATGCGATCGAGCCGCATCGCCCGGTGGAAATTTCCCGGCGTCTTTCGCGCATAAATCAATGCAGCCGAAATATGATCCTGCAGGTTCTTGCCGACGGCAGGCAGCGGCACCTTCACGTCTATGCCGTGGGTGCGCAGCTCGGCCGGATCGCCGATGCCTGAGAGCATCAGCGCCTGCGGCGAGTTGATGACACCGCCCGTGAGGATCACCTCGCGCGTGGCGTGAACGCGACTGATCGCGCCGTTACGCGCAAGACATTCAACGCCGACCGCGCGATGGCCGTCGAACAGCACGCGGCTCGCCAGCGCGCCGACCGCGACGCGAAGATTGGTCCGCCCCATGGCGGGCCTCAGATAGGCCAGCGCCGCGCTGCAGCGGCGGCCGTTGCGGATCGTCGATTGCCAGCGGGTGAAGCCCTCCTGGTCGCGGCCGTTATAGTCGCCGGTCCAACGATAGCCGGCAGACGCCCCGGCCTCCGCATAGGCCTCGACCAGAGGATCGGTGAAACGCGTCAATTGCGTCGTCAGCGGCCCGTCGCCGCCGCGATATTGGTTGGCGCCGCCCTCCCAGGATTCCTGACGCCGGAAATACGGCAGCACGTGCGCATACGACCATTGCTCGAGGCCGCCGGCGGCCCAGCGGTCGTAATCACCGCGGTGGCCGCGCACATACGCCATGGCGTTGATCGATGACGAGCCGCCGATCACTTTGCCGCGGGCGCATTCGATGCGTCTGTTGTTCATTCCCGGCTCGGGCTCGGAAAAGTACATCCAGTCGTGCATGCGTTTCATGAGCATGCGGCCCCAGCCGAGCGGAATGTGAATCCACGGGTCGCGGTCCCAGCCGCCGGCCTCGAGCAGGATCACGCGCGCGTTTTCAGAAAGCCGGTTTGCCAGTGTGCAGCCGGCGGAGCCGGCGCCGACAATGACATAATCGAACTCGGTGGCGTTGGCGGCTGACATCATGCGTTGCTCGGTGCGAGGGCGGCGCGGCCGCGGATGAGGTCGGCAGCCTTTTCGGCGATCATGATCACGACGGCGTTGATGTTGCCACCGATCAAGTCCGGCATGACGGAGGCATCGACCACGCGCAGCGACTCAACACCGCGCACGCGGCATTCAGGATCGACAACCGAGTCATTGTCACTGCCCATGCGGCAAGTGCTGATCGGGTGATAGACGGTAATGCCGGTGGCGCGGATATGGGCGTCGATCTCGGCATCGGTCTTGAGCGGGGTCACTTCGGCGCCGACAAAGGGTGCGATCGGACGCTGACGGCCGACATCGACTGCCATGCGCATGCCGGCGCGCAACACTTTCAGATCGTCCGCGTCGCTGAGGAAATTCAGCTCGATGCGCATTGGCGCGCGCGGGTCAGCCGACCCAAGCGAAACGCGGCCGCGGCTCTTCGGCCGCAACAATGCCACCCGGCAGCCGAACGTGTCGGCGAAGCTCGGCAGGAAGGGCGGCAGATATGGCTGCGCCGCCAAAGATCCGGCGCGGTAAAGGAATTGGACGTCAGGCAGTTTGGGGTCGAGGCCGGTCTTGAGAAAGGCGGTGACGCCGCCCGGCACGTCGCTCGCAAAGCCGGTGCCGAACAAATAAGCTTTGGCGAGGTCGCGCAAGATGCGGTCGAGCCGCATCTCACGGTGGAATATCCCCGGCGTTTTTCTGACATAGCCGACGTCGGCTGACAGATGATCCTGCAAGTTCTTCCCAACCGCGGCGAGCGGCACCTTTGTTTCGACGCCGTGGGTTCGCAGTTCGGCCGGATCGCCGATGCCCGATAGCATCAGGAGTTGCGGCGAATTGATCGTGCCGCCGGCAAGAATGACCTCGCGTGCCGCATAAACTTGCGCGGTGTCACCGCCGGCGGACACGTATTCGACCCCGACCGCGCGATGGCCCTCGATCAGCACGCGATTGACCAGCGCGCCGACTTCGACGCGCAGATTAGGCCGCGCCAGCGCCGGTCGCAGATAGGCGACCGCGGCGCTGCAACGGCGGCCGTTGCGGATCGTCACTTGCCGGCGCGTAAAGCCTTCCTGCTGGCGGCCATTGAAGTCGTCGGTCCACCCATAGCCGGCGGCGGCGCCCGCGGCCGCAAAGGCCTCCACGATCGGGTCGGAGAAGTTTGTATGGCGCGTTCCCAGCGGGCCGTCGCCGCCGCGATATGGATCGGCGCCGCCTTCCCAGGATTCCTGCCGGCGGAAATAGGGCAGCACATGTGCATAAGACCATTGCGTGAGGCCCGAGGCCGCCCAACGGTCGTAATCCCCGCGATGGCCGCGAACGTACGCCATGGCATTGATCGAGGACGAGCCGCCAATCACCTTGCCGCGCGGGATTTCGATCTGCCTGCCGTTCATGCCCGGCTCGGGCTCCGTCGCGTACATCCAATCGTGCATGCGCCGCGCCATCATGCGGCCCCA
>JASHVN010000694.1 GCA_030044555.1 Xanthobacteraceae bacterium
TTCTGCCATTCGAAGACGTGGCGCTTGTCCTGCCCTTCCTGCCACACTTCGGTGCTGCCGCGGCCTTCGACCACGAGCACGACTTTCTCATAAAGGTGCCGCTCGACATTGAGCGCGCCGGCGCCGGGCACCTCGACCACGTACATGCCCCACAGGCCTTCGGTGCCGAAGAGCTGGATGAACGAGCCGCGGCCGCCCAAGCGCTTCCAGGGCACCAGCGGCAGATCCTGCACCTTGCGCACGCCGATGCCGCGGTAGCACGGCACGCCCTCCGCCTCCATGAAGCGGTCGTAGGGCAGCGGCTGACGCTTGAATTGGCCGAAGCCCGCGTTCTCGCCGGCTTTCGGTTCGTGCCAATGGACCTGATCGGGTGTGTCATGCATGGGAGTTGTCCTCCACCTTTCTATTCGCCTTGCGCGCCGTCTGATCTGGTTCCGCAGTTTAGAGAAACCCGCACCGAAATTTCAAATGGCTTGAACCCATCAAAAGGCTTGAACCTCCCGCGCGCCCAGCCGACACATCTGCACGAGGTTCCGGGCAACAAGGTTCTGCGGTCAACCAGCCGGTGCAAAGCGGGTGACGAGCCGCCGCTCGCGCGGAACCCTTTGCGGAGATTGCCGCCATGCTTGCCGCGCTGATCTTCGTGGCTGCCACCATGGCCGCCACGCCCTCGCCTGCCACGCAGTCGTTCGTGCAGGCCCCCGGTCCGCTGGCCCCGCTTCGCGGGACAATGCTGTCGCCGGCGCCCGGCGCGCCGATGGTGCTCATTATCCCGGGCTCCGGCCCGACCGACCGTAACGGCAACAATCCCTTGGGCGTGAGGGCGTCAACCTACCGGCTGCTGGCGCAGGGGCTGGCGCAGCGCGGCATCGGCACGGTGCGCATCGACAAGCGCGGCATGTTTGGCAGCCGCGCCGCCGTAGCCGACGGGAATGCAGTGACTATCGACGATTACGTCACCGACACCGAGTCCTGGATCGCAAGCATCCGCAAGCGGACTGGCGTGTCTTGCGTGTGGGTGCTCGGACATAGCGAGGGCGGCCTGGTCGCGCTCGCGGCCGCGCAAAAGGCCAATGACATTTGCGGGCTGGTTCTGG
Source organism: Xanthobacteraceae bacterium (assembly GCA_030044555.1). Taxonomy (GTDB): domain Bacteria; phylum Pseudomonadota; class Alphaproteobacteria; order Rhizobiales; family Xanthobacteraceae; genus BOG-931. Next base: position 1,098 of record JASHVN010000694.1, read on the forward strand.
TCTCGACCGCCGGCCGGCCGCTTGGCGAAGTCTTGCGCCAGCAATTGCGGTCCAATCCAGCGAATGCGCCGATCCTCGATCAGGCGATGGCGGCGATCGACAGCCTCGAAGCCGGAAAACGTGTTGACGCTTCGCAGATGAATCCGGTGCTGCTGCCGCTGTTCGGCCCGCAGGTCCAGGGCTTCCTGATCAGCGTGTTCTCGTACGATCCTGCCAAGCTGATTGCCAAGGTCGCCAGGCCGGTGCTGATCATGCAGGGCGAGCGCGACATCCAGGTGAGCGTTGCCGACGCGCAGCGGCTGAAGCAGGCGGCCCCTGCCGCAAAGCTCGTGCTCCTTGCCGACACCAACCACGTGCTGAAACCCGTCACCACCGATGACCGGGCGGCCAATATCGCAACCTATGCAAACCCGAACCTGCCGCTGGCCCCGGGTGTGGTAGACGCTGTTGCGAGCTTCGTCGCGAGCGCGAAAAAGCAGTAGCGCATGATCCGGAAAAGTGTGAAGCGGTTTTCCGAAAAGATCATGCGCAAACAAAGAGCTAAAGCGCGATGATGATTCATCATCAAATCATCGCGCTTTAGCCGATCCCTCTACTGCCTCTTCGTCAGCAGCGATTTGAGCGCATCGCGCAGGTCCGCCGGCGTCGCCGCCAGGCGGTCGATCGCCTGCAGCGCCGCTTCGCCGCCGATAGGACTGACATCGACCTTGAGCTTTGCGGCGTCGGCCAGGTAGCCCGGATCCTTGTGCACAGCGAGAAACGCGGTTTCCAAAGCCTTCGCACGCGCCGGCGGCAGATCGGGCGGCGCCGCGAAGGGCCGCGACAGCAGATACGGCAGTTCCGCAAGTTCGATGATCGCGCGCGAGCGCGCATCGGGCGCAAGTTCGCGGGCCGTCGGCACATCGGGAAACTCCGGCAGCCGCGTCGCCCGTCCGAACTGCAGCAGCACGCGCATGTCGCTATTGGGCGCAAGCCACTGCGCATGCGCGGAGCGCACTGAGGACAGCCCCACCGTGCGGCCTTCGACTTCGTTCTGGTCGATGGCGAGGAACAGCACGCCGCTGTCGCGATAGCCGGCAATGAGCTTGATATGCAGGCCGAGAAGATCGCGCAGCAGGATCGGTATATCGTCGCTGGTCGAGCCCTCTGCAGTGCCGCCGAGCACCATCGGCGGTCCGCCGGGACGGCGTGCATCGGCGATCGATTTCACGGCTGCGTCCTTGCGCAGCATCAACAGATAGGCGTCGTCAGCGTAACTCGACGATGAGCCGAGCCAGGTGAATTTGCGCGCATCGAACTGCACGTTGGCATCGATACCCAGCAGCGACACGAGCGGCATGTCGCGCGCAAACAGCCCGAACGCGGTGCCGTCCTTTGGCGCCACTGAATAGATGTAATTCGCCGCGCGCAGACTGCCGGCGCCGGGCATGTTCTGCACCACCACATTCGGATGGCCCGGAATGTATTTGCCGATATAGCGGGCCAGCAGGCGGGCATAGATGTCGTAACCCCCGCCCGGCCCGAAACCGACGATCAGATCAACTTGCCGGCCGCGATAGAAATCGGCCACCTCGTCGGCGCGCGCGGCGGATAGTGCGAGAAGAAGAGAGATCGAAAACGCGATGGCCCGCATCTAAGGCGCTTCCTTTTTGTTATGCGCCCGATTTGCTTTCCGGGCGGACAACACATTCGCATAGCAGAAGACCGACGCCGAAGCGAAAATGAAGCCGCTGCCCGCATCCGTGCGCTGCTGCTCGAGATTTTTTTTGGGCGCAAAGGATAATGCCGCTGCAGCGTTCGTCAGCGCGTCCTTGAGCGGGATAGGTTTTCTTTGAATCGTCATTCCGCTCTAGCTTATTGCTGGAGCATGATCTTTTCCGAAAACCGGCACCTACTTTTCGGGATCATGCTCTACGCGGGCGTGACAGCAAAGCTTTGCGGCGGCTCGCCGCGCTGATGGCGTTCCCACATCGTCGTGTAGGCCGCCTCGGTGTGGCGGGTGAAGCGGGGCGTGTCGAACAGCGGAAATGTCTCGCGGTTGCGCGCGAGTTTTTGTTTCAGCGCGGCGCACAAATCAGGCTCCCGGGCGATCCGGAGCGCCAGCGCCTCGTAATCCTCGAGCGACGTGGTGATCAATTCCGGAAGGCCGACTGCCTTGAGCAGGCTTGCAGCAACCCGGCCTGCGAACGCTGTACCGAGACAGGTCAAGACCGGAACGCCGGCCCAAAGCGAGTCGCTCGCGGTGGTATGCGCGTTGTAAGGCAGCGTATCGAGGCTCAGATCGGCGTGACGATGACGCGCCAGATGCTCGGCAGCCGGGACGTGAGGCGCAAACACCAGCCGCTCTGGCCCCACGCCGCGCCGCTCCGCCTCAAGACGTAGATGATGGACGGCTGAGCCGTTCTCCTCGAACAGCCACAGCACACTGCCCT
>JASHVN010000106.1 GCA_030044555.1 Xanthobacteraceae bacterium
TTCAGTCTTGCGGTTGGCGCTGCGGCCCATTTTCGATTGACTAGGCCTGTGCGCCCAACCATATAGCGGCGCGGGCCGGCTCACCGGCCTTTTTTGCCCGCATTGCGGTGCGGGGGAGTGTCCCGAGTGGCAAAGGGGGCGGACTGTAAATCCGCTGGCTTACGCCTTCGTAGGTTCGAGTCCTACCTCCCCCACCATCTTGCCTCCCCCACCATCTTGAAAAATCAGCTTTGATTTAATTGGTCTTTTGGCGCTAACGCCCTTACCTTCCCCTCAGGTGAAGGAATAGATGTTCGCTCATCGTTCAGGCTTGTCCATGGCTTCGGCTGCAAGCCGCTTGCGGTTGGCGGCCTCGATGTATTTGAGCGCCATGGGTGAGCCGGTCCAACCGAAGATCGCATTCATCTGAGGAAGCGTTGTGCCGTTCTCAGCGCACCGCGTCGCCGCGATCTTGCACAACCCGTGGCAAGGTTTATTCACGCCAGCGAGGCGGGCCGCCTCTGAAAACGCATTGCCGAAACTTTCCTTCCTGAGTGGTCGCCCTTTGACGCCGACAACGAAGGTGAGATCGCCACAAGGCCCAGCGTCGAGCGTCCGTTGCAGCACCGGCAAGATCGGAAAGCGAAACCACCGTTCCGTTTTTCTCCGTTGCCAGCGGCGATTTATGGGGTTCACGCGGTTGTCATCGGCGTCGACAATGCTGGCGCCGCCAGCGCGGGGCGCAGCCGGTCTAAACTCAGGACGTGGCTAATATTGAAGTGCAGACGCAGGGCGCTGATTACGAAAATCCGCACTCAACGTTCGGACCAACTCGCAAGCGTCGCCGGCAGGGACGACATGAATCGAACTTGGAAGCCGATCATTGCTTCGCTTGTGCCCGTCGTCTGTATTATCGGGCCCACTTTTGCTGGCTCATACGAGGATGGAACAGCTGCGTTCGAGCGTGGCGATTATCAAACTGCACTGAGGGAGTGGCGGCCGCTCGCCCAGGAGGGGTTTGCCAAGGCACAATACGGTCTGGGGTTTTTGTACGAGAACGGCGATGGTGTAGCGCCGGATTACGGGATCGCCGCGAGTTGGCTTCGAAAGGCGGCTGATAAGAACTACGCCCCCGCGCAATTTGAGCTCGGCTGGCTCTATGTGAACGGCCATGGCGTCGCCAAGGACTATGCAACTGCCCTCAACTGGTTCCGCACGGCGGCCAACCAAGGCTTCGCCGATGGCCAATTCGCTCTCGGCGTCATGTATCAGAACGGCCAGGGCGTCGTGCAGGATTATGCAATTGCCGCAAGCTGGTACAAACGCGCCGCAGATCAGGGCAACGCCACCGCGCAATATGCGCTCGGCATCTTGTACTATGAGGGTGAGGGCGTGCCGAAGGACTTGGTTGCCGCATACATGTGGTTCGACCTGGCGGCGGCGCGTGGCGATAAGCTACAGGCGCCAATCTCTTCCGAAAACGCAGCCAGCTATCGAGAGCTAGTTGCCACGAAGATGAATAAAGACCAGATCGCGGAAGCCCAGAAGCGCGCCCGAGATTGGAAGCCCCATTAGCGAAGTTCGTTGAACAATGGCGTCCGGTGAAGGTAGTCCTTGAGGCGAACGCATACGCGCGCGTGAACGAGATGGCCGGGGACCGTGAACGCCGCCATTTCTTTTTTGTCAGCGCCCTTGCGCGCCTGTATATGCACGCGCTTAATCAAGCCATTCGACGATTACTCGCCGGACTGATCGTGTCGCTCGCCAACGGGCGATGAGCCGGGACTGCCGGCCGGGGTGACGCGCTCGCGGCGATAGCGAATGTTCGCCTTTACGGCTCGGCGATTGAGTCGCCTCGATGCATAGCCACCTTGCTGCCTGGTTTGTATAATCGGCGCGTTCCAATGACGTTCCTAACTGCCAATCAAACATCAGGGTGAATGGGATGACCGGGAATAGACCTCGCTTGCTGTCGGCAGCCGCACTTGCGGTTGTTTATTCTTTTGCGACTGTCGCCGTAACGGGACTAGCAATCACTGTACTCGACACCTCCGCAAAGGCAGCTCCTCATGGCGGTCCGCACGGCGGTCCGCACGGCGGTCCTCACGGCGGCCCGCACGGCGGACCACATGGCGGCCCACACGGCGGTCCTCATGGCGGGCCACACGCGGGTCCCGGCGGACCGCATGGTCGCGTAATCGTGCGTGGCGGCCCCCATCGCGGCCATTTTTTCGGCGGCCGACCAGGCTGGGCACACGGCCATCGCTACTTCTGGAATAGCTTGTGGTACTGCTGGTATCCGGTCGGCTACAACGGTCCAGGCTGGTACGTTTGCGGCGCCAACATGTAACGCAGCGCAACGAATAGGCGAGCGGCAACGCGTCGCTCGCCTCCTTTCTTCGATCAAACAAAGCCTCACCGCGTGGCCCATCGGGGCAGTTCTGAATCGCGAAGTGATGTCGCCTGCGCTCTTAAGGTTTTTTCCAAGCTGACAGCGGACAGCTGCCTGTCGCCAATTTAAGTCGACCAGAAACTCAGCAACAAATCGAAACTCCTTGCCGGAAAGGCCGTGAGCCTATGTAGGGGAGTCTTCGGTCGGAACGGGTACGTGGCGCGACATCTTTTCAACTCAAGAGCCGCGATCAAACAATGCGGCAGAGCGGGAATGCGAGAGGCCGATTCGGTCAAGAATGCAAGCAGAAATTATCAGATTTGCACCGCGCCACCTTCCGGCCACGAAGCGACCTCGAAACTTTCACACCGTAGCAACGGAACACATCACAAGGGAAAGCGATTACCTGCGATATCAATTCAGCACGGGAGAGGATGGCAATGCAGGTTAACTGCCAAAATTGCGGCGTCCGGTATCAGGTCGTGCACATCGGGGTCGAGTCTGTAGAGACTAATCACCAAACGGAATGCTTGGCTTGCGGCGCTCCACTGCAGGGTCGTGACGGTCGGTTCGTGTTGAAATATTTCTTGCTGCAACCGTCGTTGCGGCCGTTGGGGCGGCGTCGCGCGGGATTAGACGCGCCAAGTCAGCTCGTCGGGCCACGGATTGATCGCGCTTACGTGAATGAACGCGGTCGATAGTTGCACTTTGGTGGCTTAAGTCGAGCCCTCATGAAAGGGGAACCAATGTCGGACGAGGTAATGCGCTACAGTTGCGCGAACTGCGGCGCGCTCTATGACCTCGTGCGCGTGGAGGCTGAGTCCGTAGGGACTGATTGCGAATTGGCGTGTCTGATGTGCAGCGCGCCGCTGCAAAGTCGAGATGGCCGGTTTGCGCTGAAATACTTTCTGCTGGAACCGCCACGTCCGCGCCACGCGCAGCGCATTGCGGCGCGGCGTGCCATGTAAAACATACGCATGTAAAACACGCGCATGTAAAACACACGGTCGTTACATTACACGCCACAATACTGATTCGGTCGCTTGCTCCTCCACAGCGAGCAGCCACACGACGGCGAGGCGACCACTGAAGTATTGCCGCCTTTGCGGTCGATCAACGGGCTACCCGCCAAGCGAGTCCGCAAACTGCGGATGTTCGCCTTTACGGCTCGGCGATTGGATGGCAGAGATACGCGGGGCGGAAAATGGAGGAGACATGCGTCACATAATCTTAGCGTTGTCCATGACTGCGGGCCTGAGCCTGTTCGGAATTGCGGGCGCCTCGGCGGCTCCTGCAGCCGGTCAGGCATTCTCAAGCGCGGCCGTGCATTCGGACATGGTGATCCACGTCAGCGGCGGTTGCGGGCCGCATCGGCATCGCGGGCCCCACGGGCATTGCCGCGCGGACTGAACGCTTTCGTGCAAGTTAAAAGCTCCTGCCGGCCGCTGAGGTTGTCAGCGGCCGGTTTGATGTCCCTCACCTTGGCGCAAGCTGTTGGTTGAGTTGAAATGTGCGAAAACTACGTCTCCCACCATGCCGCAGCAGGCCGTCGGCCGTGCGCGTGGCCGTGACGCAGAAGCGCCTCCATTCGTTGATCTCTAGGGCAGGCTGGCGATGACCGGCTGGCGGCGAAGGCGCCGGTGACGGAGCGCCACAGGCGTAAGGCTGACGGAGACGACGATGCCGCAGCTCCTGCGCATAGCGTCCATTGCTGTTTGGACTATTGCCACGCTGGTAGCACTGGCGTGGCTCGTCCTTGTCGGCATCGATTTTTTTTCTGGCGCGTGCCATGGCGTGCAGGCGTGCTTCGCTAAAGCTTCATTGCTGAATAATGCCTTCTGGCTGTTCTTCGTTCTCGGGATCCTGATCGATGGCACCGAGCGGCTGATCCGCTGGTGGGGCAGGCGCCGTCAATGATTGCCCGTCTTTAGCACCACCCTCATTCGGCAATTGGCCCGTGTCCGACAGCGTGTTTTCGGCGTGTGAGTTTTCGCACATCGGCCGGATCGGACCCATGACATGGTCACGGTGTCGGCGGCGCTGAGGCGCCAACAAGCTCCGGGATGGTCCCGCAGCAAGGCTCCTCGAACAAAGGCGCCGGCCACAGCAAAGAAGGAGATCGTGTCATGAAAATCGCAAGCAACATCATCGTGGCCGCCGCTCTCGTGTTGGCGTCGGCGCCGGCCTTCGCTCACGGCATGGGCGGCATGGGCGGCAACATGGGTGGCAGCATGGGCAGCACGGGAATGGGTCACGGCAACGGTATGACCGTCACCACGCAGACCCACGACTGGCACAACGTCAACTTCGACAAGAACACGACCAAGACCACCACCAAGACCATCTTCCGGCGGATCGAGTTCGTGCGAATTCGGCGGGAAATCCTGCGCCTCGATCGGGAAATCCTCCGCCTGATCAGGCTCGGCAAGGGCAACAGCCTGTTGGCCAAGGGGCTGGAGTTCCGGAAGGCGAAGCTGCTGCAAGAACAGCATGTCGGCTGAGCCGCAGCCGCTCACTTTAAGACTACCGGCAATCACAGCCCCGCTTCGGCGGGGCTGTTTCTTTTGGGCGTGGTGGCGGCGCCGATCGTGCCGCGTTGGAAGGCAACGATACTGGCGCATGGCGCTAACACCCCGATTTCCTGTATCCTGTCGCGCGGATGGTTTTGCGCGTGGCCTTATTGATCTAGTGTGGCGTAACGAGCCCGCACAAATAATGATGCGGAGTTCTGAATCGCCATACCGAAGGGGGTGGGAGCGGCGATGGAGCGCCCGCGCCTCAAGCTGCCGACTGAGCGCTCGATCCGGCTTACTGCCGGATTGATCATGTTCACGTTCGCGACCTGCCACCTGGTGAGCCATGCCACCGGCTTGTTCCTGCTCGATGCCATCCAAAACATCGGACACGACATCCTCCTGGCGCCGTGGCGGACGCCGGTCGGGCTTTGTCTTCTGCTGGGCGCCTTTCTCATTCACCTCGGCCTTGGTCTGACGGCGCTTTACCGTCGGCGCCATTTGCGCCTGCCGGCGATCGAGGCATGGCAGCTCGGGCTCGGCTTGACCATTCCGCTTCTGCTGGCGCCTCACGTCAGTGATGCCAGGCTCGGCGTGCTCCTTTACGGTGCGGAAGATTCGTATTTCCGCGTCCTTTACACGTTTTGGGTTGCCGATCCGGCCGTCAATCTTCCGCGGCAGCTGGCGTTGCTCATCGCCGTGTGGACTCACGGCTGCATCGGCATCCACATGTGGCTGCGCTTCCGTCCCTGGTACCGCCGGCGGATGCGGTGGTTCGCCGGCGCGGCAATTGCATTGCCGGCGCTCGCGATTCTCGGCGTCATCAATGCCGGCTGGGATACGGTTCTGCGCGCAGCCGTCGTGCCCGGTTTTGCCGCCGCCCATAGCGTGAGTGCCGCCACCGGAGCCGCCATCGCTCTGCTCGCGTTTCGTTTGCAGATCGGCTACGTCGCGCTTGTCGCCTTGATCTTTGTCGCGCGCGCCTTGCGTAATGTCTACGAGCGGCATCGCAGCGGAATTTGCGTCGAGTACAGGGCGAGCCGGCGGGTGCACGTGCCGCGCGGCTTTTCGCTTCTGGAGGCGAGCCGCTGGGCGAATATTCCGCATGCATCGGTCTGCGGCGGACGCGCGCGATGTACGACGTGCCGCGTGCGGGTATGGCACGGCTGCGAATGCCTGCCGCCGCCGGCGCAAATCGAGATGGAAGCGCTTAGGCGCATCCGCGCCCCGGCCGGTATCAGACTGGCGTGTCAGGTGCGTCCGACCGCCGACGTCGCGATCACGCCGTTATTGCCGGTGGCGCGGGCGCTCGACGGGTTGCGCCACGATCTCAATGGCGGGCGCGAAATTTCCGTAACGGCGCTCCACATCGACCTGCGCGATTCCGTGCAGCTGGCGACCGGCCGCCTGCCATACGATGCATTGTTCATTGTCGATCGCTATGTCCAGGAAACGACGGCGGCGATCCTCGCCCATGGCGGCTATGTCACCAGCGTCGCCGGCGACGGCATCATGAGCGTGTTTGGCGTCGATACTGAGTCCGCAGCGGCTGCCCGGCAAGCGATCGCCGCAGCGGCGGCCATTTGGCACGCAGTTGATCAGGTCAGCGCCGATCTGGCCGACGACATCGGCGCGCCGCTTCGGTTCGGCATCGGTCTGCACAGCGGACTGGCCATCGTCGGCGCCGTCGGACCGCCGGACCGGCCTTCGCTTCAGTTCCTGGGCGACACCGGCAATATGGCGGCGCGCTTGCAAGCGCTCACCAAACAGATGAACTGCACGACGATCGTGTCTGGCGCGACTGTGGCCGCGGCGGCATGGAAGACCCCGCCCTGGCGTCACGCCGAGCTCGAAATTCCAGGCAGCGATGCCCGGCTTGCGGCCTTTCTCATCGATCGCCGCGAGGACTTGACTGCCGCCGATCGCTCCAGCAGCGACGGGACATCGGCGACGCCAGTCGCCACAGCTTGAGGTGCAAGTGTCGACGCTCGCGGGAATCCCTTTGTTCAAATCGCTCGATGGCGAAGCGATCAGGCGGCTCGATACGCAATGCGCCTGGCGCCGCGCCAAGGCGGGGGAGTTCGTGCTCGACTATCAGGATGGCGGAACTGATCTTTATTTCGTGGCGCAAGGACACGTGCGCGTTCTCATCCAGGCCAATTCGGGCAAGGATTCGATTCTGCGCGATATCCGCGACGGCGAATTCTTCGGCGAACTTGCCGCGATCGATAGCCAGCCGCGCTCGGCCGCCATCGTGGCGATTACCGATTCAGTCATCGCCAAAATGCCGGCATCGGTCTTCCGGCAAACCGTGCACAGCCACGCCGATGTATGCGATCAGCTGCTCGCGCTCTTGGCGTCGCAGATCCGCATGCTGGCCAATCGGGTCTACGAGTACGGCACGTTCGATGTGCGCAGGCGCCTCTATGCCGAACTGTTGCGGCTCTCACGTCCGGCGGCAAAAGGCAACCCGCAAGCCATCATCTCGCCGCCGCCGATGCATGCCGAACTCGCGGCGCGAATCAGCAGTCACCGCGAAGCAGTCACACGCGAATTGGCCAAGCTCGAACGCAGTGGCCTCCTGGAGCGCCGCCGCGGCGCCATGGTGCTGCTCGATCCTGGCCGGATCGCCAACCTGATCGCGGAGGCCGACGAGTAAGACGCCGCCGCAATGGCCCTCGCGGTCGCCGCGGCAACGGTATAGGATCGAAGGATCCTCTGCATCGGAGCTTTGGGGAGCAACCGCATGCAATGGTACAAACGATATTGTTTCGCCGTTGCGCTGATCGCCCTCATGCTTGCGGCAGGGTCCTCTTGCGCCTGGTCGCAAGCGGGCAGATCGATCAGATTGATCCTGCCGTTTCCGCCGGGCGGTCCTGCCGACGCAATGGCGCGCATCGTCGCCCAACACATCGGCGATGCTGGCGGTCCGGCGATGGTGGTCGAGAGTCATCCGGGCGCCGCGACGGAGATCGGCACCGAGTATGTGTTTCACGCGCCGCCCGACGGCTACACGTTGGGGGTCATTTCCAATTCATTCGTCGTGCTGCCGAATGTGCGCAAGCTCACCTACAATCCGCTGACCGACTTCACGCCGGTTTGCAATTTGGCAAGCTTCCCGCCGCTGATCGTGGTCAACGGTCAATCGCCGTACCACACGCTCGCCGATCTTATCGATGCGGCGCACGCGAGGCCCGGCGCTATCACCCTCGGCACGATCGGACCGGCGACGTCCTCACAGATCGCGTTCGAAATGCTCAAGCGCGCGGCCAAGGCCGACATTACGTTCGTGCCGTTTCCCGGTTACACGCCGGCGATCCAGGCATTGCTGAGCAACACCATCACGTCAGCGCTTGCCGACTATTCGACACTGCAGGGCCAATTGCAGACCGGCAAGCTGCGCGCCCTGGCGACGACCTCGCCGCGACGCATTGCCGGGCTGCCGGACGTACCGACAGTTGTCGAGTCTGGTTACAAGGACGTTGCGGCTGATTTCTTCGGCGGCGTGATCGCGCCGGCGAAGACGCCGGACGAGATGGTTTCCAAACTCATCAAACTGTTTGCCGCCGCCATTAAGGATCCGAAGGTCGAGGCCAAGTTCGCCGCGCTCGGCTTCTTTGCCGGCGGCCAATGCGGCGCCGCGTTCGCCGACGTTCTTCACAAAGATTATGACGATTACGGCCGCATCATTGCCGAGGCGCACCTGCAAATGCGCTGAAGCGGCGTCATTTCGGTGAACGAATCGTCAAAGAATCCGGCGCAGATTTAAGCGCATTCGCGCCGCCACAGCAGCGAATAAACCTTATTTTTAGCGTGTTATTTAAACTGATCTTAGAGCGGGCGCGCTAGATTTGCGCCATGCGACGGGGGAACAGGGCCCGTCAGCGACAACAAAATTGAACTGGGAAAGGCGTCACAATGAAAGCCGTCGTCAAGACGGTCGAGCCCGCCGACCGCGAGGCGCGCTTCGACCATATCCGGCCGCACTATCTGGAGGCGCTGACCTTGGTCGAGCGCTTGCACCGGCGTCTCCTCGACGTCATCAAGGATGAGTTCGACCGCCGCGGCCGCGCTGACATCAATTCGGTGCAGGCGCTGCTCTTGTACAATATCGGCGACAAGGAGCTGACTGCGGGCGAACTGCGTACGCGCGGCTACTACCTCGGCTCCAACGTCTCCTACAATCTGAAGAAGCTGGTGGAGATGGGCTTCCTCGATCACCAGCGCTCGCGGGTCGATCGCCGTTCGGTGCGCATCAAGCTCACCGAAAGGGGCCGCGAAGTGCGCGATATCGTCGATGCGCTTTATCATAAGCACGTGCGCACGGTGGAGCAGGTCGGGGGCATCAACGCCGACGAGTTCGGCGTGCTCAACAAGGCGCTGCACCGGCTCGAGCGCTTCTGGACCGATCAGATTCTTTATCGGCTCTAACGGGTCGTCGGCTCTGACAGGCCGTTAATTTCGCCAGGATTCCTCCTCGTACTGGCGTGTCCTGCCCCGGCGGCAATGCCGGGGCTTTTTCTTTTGCGTGGTTTGCCGGTCACAAAACCGCCCAGGCTGTGGTGCATGGCACTCGCGGCTGTACGGGGCGGGAGGTTGGCCGATGCGCTTTGGTTCGCTTCCCGCCCGTGATAGCCTTGATGTCGGGGCGGCTCCGATAGGTCGATTTCGGCGGCCAAATTGGTGGATCAGCGGTTCATGAGCGAGACAAGCAGGCGGTTCGGCGGAGCGCCGGACCGGCGCCGCTTGCTGCGGCGGTTTGCGGGCGCGGCGGCATTTGCGGCGGCAGGCAGCGTGGCCCGGCGGGCGATGGCGGCCCCGCCAACCGCCGGCGATCCGCTCTATTCACTGCTCAACGACAGCCAGCACGACGAGTTCGGCCAAAATTTCGACCAGGCCTCCCGCACCATCCGCATGCCCAAACCGACGGCGCCCATGCTGTCGCCGCAGACCGCGGAAATTACCCAACAGGCCGTGCAAACCTATGACGACATCGTGGCGCGCGGGGGCTGGCCGCAAGTGCCGCGGATCGACGAACTGCATCTCGGTATGCGCCATCCCAGCGTCGTCAACCTGCGCCAGCGACTGGCGGTCTCCGGCGATCTCGATCCCAACGCCGTCGGCAACGATATCTACGATTCCTATGTCGAAGCGGCAGTGCGCCGGTTCCAGGACCGCCACGGGCTCACCGCCGACGGCATCCTGCGCGCAGCGACGCTCGATGCCATGAATGTACCGGCGGAAACGCGGCGCGATCAGCTTAAGCTCAACATTTCACGCCTGCAGACCCTGACCACCAATCTCGGCCCGCGTTACGTGGTGAACAACATCCCGGCGGCGCGCGTCGAGGCCATCGAGAACGGCATTGCCGTATCGCGCCACACCGCGGTGGTGGGCAGGCCATCCCGTCCATCGCCTGAGATCAACAGCAAGATCATCCAGATTAATTTCAATCCCTACTGGACCGTACCGGTCTCGATCATCCGCAAAGATCTGATTCCGATCATGGAGAAAGAGCCCGATTATCTCGGTAAAAATCACATTCGCATCTTTGACGTGCACCATAATGAACTGCAGCCCTCAGACATCAACTGGTATTCGGAAGACGCAGTCCATTATACCTTCCGGCAGGATCCGGGCGATTTCAATTCTCTCGGGCGTATCCGTATCAATTTCCCCAGTCCCTATGGCGTGTACATGCACGATACCGACGAGAGGGATCTGTTCAGCGGGGATTACCGCTGGGATTCGTCCGGTTGCTGCCGCGTGCAGAATGTCCGCCAGCTGGTTTACTGGCTGCTTGACGAGACCAAAGGCTGGCCGCCGGAAGCGATCGATCAAGCGATCGAATCAGGTGACCAGATCAACGTAAATCTCGCAAAACCTATCCCGCTGCACTGGGTCTACGTGACGGCTTGGTCCGCCTCCAACGGCGTGGTGCAATTCCGCGAAGATATTTATAACCGCGACGGTCTCGGCGCGCCGGCGCTGCCGCCCGGAACGAAGACTTAAGCGCGCATTCGCTCGAATCGAACGAGCGCGGCGCAAAGTTGAGCATCATTTTGAATTTTCGGCAGTACTGTTGACTCGAACGCGCGGCGGCAAGCAGCCGCCATGCGGATTTGCCCTGGAGGCAATCCGGGCTACACTTTTGCCATGCCCTTCGCCTTGAATTTCTACCGTGATCAGATCGGTGCGGACGGTGCGACAACGTCCGCACTGCGGCCGGCGCATCGCCTGCTTTACGTGCGCCACGGCCGCGTCGCGATCAACGATTCGATCATGAGCGCCGACGAGGCCATCTATTGCGACGCGCCGGTGGCGCTGAAATCGGCGGGCGAATGGAGCGAGATCTGGCGCTGGGAGCTGGCCTTGCCGAACGCGCCGCCGCTTTTGCATGACGGCACCGGGCTGTTGTCGCAATTGCGAATGTCGCGGGTGATCACGAGCCTCGCCATGCCGGAAGGAACGCGCTGGCTGTTCCGCCTCGACCGGATCGTCACCGCGGCCGGCCGCATTGCCGACCGCCATCAGCATCCCGGGCCGGGAATTCGCTGCCTGCTCGAGGGCACGTTCAACGTCCAGCAGGACGTCGAATCGGCGCGCGATCTTACGCCCGGCGACACCTGGTGGGAGACCGGATCGGATACGGTGATCGCCTGGGGATCGCCGCAGATGGCGGCGAAATTCCTCCGCGGCATGGTGCTGCCGGTCGATTGGGAGGGCAGGGTGACCGGCACCTGGCTTTCCGGGAGGGAGCCGCCGAGCGGCAACTGGAAGCTTTACGTCGATCGCGTCATCGCGGTGTGAAGCCTCGCGACAGATGCGATTAACCCTCGCCGCCATCATCGGGTAACGATGCGCGGATTTTGACCGAATTCCGCATTTTCACCGGCATTCAATTCGCGCTACGCTCGGGCCAAAGTCGCTTCTGGCGTGGGAGGATAGCGTGAGCGATCAGATCAAATTCGTCCTCGACGAAACGCAAATTCCAAAATTTTGGTACAATCTGGCGGCCGATCTGCCGGCGCCGCTGCCGCCCGTGCTGCATCCCGGCACCAAACAGCCGGTCGGCCCCTCCGATCTCGAGCCGCTGTTTCCAATGGCGCTGATCCTCCAAGAGGTATCAGCCGAGCGCATGATCGAAATTCCCGAGCCGATCCGCGACGTCTATCGCCTGTGGCGGCCGTCGCCGTTGATGCGCGCGCGCCGTCTCGAACAGGCTTTGGGGACGCCGGCGAAGATCTACTACAAAAACGAAGGCGTCTCGCCGGCAGGCTCGCACAAGCCGAACACCGCCGTGCCGCAGGCCTGGTACAACAAAGAGCAGGGGATCAAAAAGCTCTCCACCGAGACCGGCGCCGGGCAATGGGGCTCGTCGCTCGCCTTTGCGGGCGCGCTGTTCGGCATCGACGTGACCGTGTTTCAGGTCCGCGTCTCCTACGATCAAAAACCCTATCGCCGCGCGCTGATGGAGACTTACGGCGCGCGCTGTCTGCCGTCGCCCTCGACCGAGACCGAATCCGGCCGCGCCATACTGGCCAAGGACCCGAACAGTCCGGGCTCGCTCGGCATCGCCATTTCCGAGGCCGTGGAGATTGCAGCCAAAAACCCGGACGTAAAATATTCGCTCGGCTCGGTGCTCAATCACGTGCTGCTGCACCAGACCGTCAACGGCCAGGAAACCATCAAGCAGTTCGAGATGGCGGGCGACGACCCTGATGTGATCATCGGCTGCACCGGCGGCGGCTCAAATTTTGCCGGGCTGGCGTTCCCTTTCCTCGGCCTGCAGCTGCGCGGCGGGCGCAAGCGCCGCATCATCGCGGTCGAGCCGGCAGCGTGCCCGACCTTGACGCGCGGCAAATACGCCTACGATTTCGGCGACACCGCGCATCTGACGCCGCTCGTGAAAATGCACACGCTCGGCTCGACCTTCATTCCGCCCGGTTTCCACGCCGGCGGCCTGCGCTACCACGGCATGGCACCGATGATTTCGCATATCTACGAACTCGGCCTGATCGATGCGGTCGCCTATCAGCAGACAGCCTGCTTTGA
>JASHVN010000107.1 GCA_030044555.1 Xanthobacteraceae bacterium
GTAGCTAAAATGCCGGCACGAATCGAAGATTATGCGCTGATTGGTGATTGCCGAACCGCCGCTTTGGTGTCGCGCGACGGCTCGATCGATTGGCTGTGCTGGCCGCGTTTCGATTCGGGGGCCTGCTTCGCTGCCCTGCTCGGCGGAAATGAGCATGGCCGCTGGCTGATCGCCCCGTCCAGCCGCTATCATGCGACGCGCCGCTACCGCTCGAACACGCTGGTGCTGGAGACGCATTTCGAGACGGCGGACGGCGCGGCGATGGTGGTCGATTTCATGCCATCGGCCTGCGCGCATTCGACGATCGTGCGCTTTGTCGTCGGCACCCGCGGCCAGTTGGCGATGCGCAGCGAACTGGTTTTGCGCTTCGACTACGGCGCGGTCGTTCCTTGGGTGACGCGCGTCGAAAGCGGGGCGCTGCGCGCCATCGCCGGGCCCGCCATGGTGTCGCTGCACACGCCCGTGCACCTCTTCGGCAAGGATATGACCACGATCGGCGAGTTCACCATCAGCCGCGGCGAGACCATCCCGTTTGTGCTGACCTATTCGCCATCCCACAGGCCGCTGCCGGAGCCTGCCGACCCTACCGGCGCGTTGGCCGAGACCGAAATCTATTGGCGCGAGTGGGCGGCAAAGTGCCGCCCGGCCGGCCGTTGGTCCGAAGCGGTTCGCCGGTCCATGATCACGCTCAAAGCGCTCACTTACGAGCCAACCGGCGGCATCGTCGCCGCCCCGACCACGTCGCTGCCGGAAAGGATCGGTGGCGAGCGCAATTGGGATTACCGGTATTGCTGGCTGCGCGACGCGACGCTGACGCTCTTGGGCGCGATGCATGCCGGCTACTTCGAGGAAGCGGAAGCGTGGCGCCAATGGCTCTTGCGTACAGTGGCCGGCAGCCCGGCTGCGCTACAGATCATGTACGGCATCGGCGGTGAACGCCGGCTGACCGAGTGGGAGGTGCCGTGGCTGCCCGGATATGAAAAATCAGCTCCGGTGCGCATCGGCAATGCCGCACACACGCAGCTGCAGCTCGACGTGTTCGGCGAGATCATGGACGTGTACTACCAGGCGCGGCGCGGCGGATTGACCGGCACCGAATCCGGGTGGGGTATCCAACTGGAATTTCTTCGCCACCTTGCAAACATCTGGAAGGAGCCGGACTCGGGCATCTGGGAAATGCGCGGACCGCCGCAGCATTTCACTTATTCCAAGGCGATGGCCTGGGTGGCCTATGACCGCGCCATCAAAACCGCGGAAACGTTCGGTCAGCCGGCTCCGCTCGACGAATGGCGCTCGCTGCGCGAACTGATCCGCGACGACGTGTGTGAGCACGCCTATGATCCGGAGCTAGGCACCTTTGTACAGGCCTACGGCTCCAAGCAAATCGACGCCAATCTGCTGCTGCTGCCCTGCGTCGGCTTCCTGCCGGTTTCCGATCCGCGCATCGCGCGCACCATTGCGGCGGTCGAACAAAAGCTGCTGCGCAGCGGCTTCGTCATGCGCTACAGCACCGAGCAGGTGGAGGACACGCTATCGCCGGGCGAGGGCGCGTTTTTGGCCTGCAGCTACTGGCTGGTCGACGTCTATCTGCTGCAGGAGCGTTACGATGAGGCGGAGCGGCTGTTCCGTCGGCTGGTCGGTCTGCGCAACGATGTGGGCCTGCTCAGTGAGGAATACGATCCCGGCGCCAAGCGCTTCGTCGGCAATTTCCCGCAAGCCTTTTCGCATCTCGCGCTGGTCAACACCGCCTATAATCTGACGGCGGCGCGCAAGCCCTTGCACCAGCGGGCCAAGGACGAGCATGCGCCGCCGGAAGAGCACGCCGTAGCGGCGGAGATCACCGCCGCCGCGAGCGCCGAGGATTGATCACAGCGCCGCGGCGATGCGCCTCCGAGGGATCATGCGCAAACAAAGAGCTGAAGCGCGATGATGATTCACCCTCAAATCATCGCGCTTTAGGGCGTTTTCCGGCTCCCGATTTCTTCCCACTTCGGCGGAGTATGCTCTCGCCATTCCGCCATTGCCGCCGCGCCCGGCGGTCATTCCTGATTAAGACTATATAGCGGCGGATTGACGCATTGGCGCAGGCCTCGGCGCGGCTTGGCCAGGGTCAGCGGCGTCGAAAGACGCTCCGGCTTGGAATATTATTTGCTCGCAATGCACGTCGAGGTCAGATAGCTTTTGCTTTTCGGATCGCGCGGTCGGTTTTCTTGATCCGCGCGGTTAACAGGGGGCGCCACGACACTTGCTGGGGGGCAAGCGCTCGTGGCAAAAATGTCCCCGATGGGCATCCGCTGTTCGGGATGCCAGACTGACTACACGTGACTCACCCCCAAGAAGCGCGATTAAAAGCCAGGGGGCATACAGGGAGGAACTCATGAAACGGCTCTTTTTGCTGG
This sequence comes from Xanthobacteraceae bacterium, assembly GCA_030044555.1. Taxonomy (GTDB): domain Bacteria; phylum Pseudomonadota; class Alphaproteobacteria; order Rhizobiales; family Xanthobacteraceae; genus BOG-931. Next base: position 2,400 of record JASHVN010000107.1, read on the forward strand.
CCGCCGCTGTCGCGTTCGTCGCCACGCCGGCCTTTGCGCAAGACACCATCACCATCGGATTTACCGACTCGCAGACCGGCCCGCTCAATGTCGACTCCTTGGGGCAGCAGCGCGGCTACGAGTACTGGCGCGACGAGGTCAACGCCGCCGGCGGCATCAAAGTCGGCGACAAGAGATACAAAGTAAAGTTCGTCAGCTATGACGACCAGTCGGTCGGCGGGCGCGTGCAGCAGCTGTATACGCGGCTGGTCACCCAGGACAAAGCCGACTTTCTGTTCAGCCCCTATTCATCGGGCCTGACCGCGCCGGCGACGGTGATTTCCGAGCAGTACGGCAAGATCATGATCGACTCGGGCGGCGCCGAGGAAAAGCCGTTCGAGACCGGGAACAAATATCTGTTCATGGTGATCACCTCGGCGAGCCACTACCTTTCCGGCGCGGTCGACGCGCTCAAGCAAAAGGATCCGAACGCCAAGCTCGCGCTGGTCTATTCGGACGATCCGTTCTCCAAAGCGGTGCTGGCGGCGGCGGCGCAGCAAGCCAAGGCGGCCGGGCTGCAGATCGTGATGAACGAATCCTACTCGCCGTCCACCACCGACTTCGGCCCAGTCGTCAACAAGATCGTCTCGTCGAACGCCGATGCCTTCCTGGGCGGCGGACACTATTCGGACGGCGCCACGCTCGCCCGCCAGATGCACGACCAGAGAGCCAACATGAAGTGGATGTCGATCCTGGTGGCGCCATCCGACGACAAATTCGCCGAGCTTGGGCCCGCCGCTTTGGGGGTGACGGTGCCGTCGCAGTGGGAGTTGCAGGTGAACTACAAGCCGCAATTCGGGCCGACCACGGCTCAATTTGCCAAGGCCTTCCAGGAAAAGTTCCACGCCAAGGCGGACTATCACACCGCTTCCGGTTATACGGTTGGCGTGGTGCTGCAGCATGCCATCGAGCAGGCCGGCTCCATCGATACCGACAAGGTGGCGGCGGCGCTCAACGCCATGGACATCACCACGTTCTTCGGCCGCATCAAATTCGCCACCGACGCCAATCATCACGGCCTGCAAGTGGCGCATCAGATGGTGCTGGCGCAGTGGCAGATGATCAACGGCAAGCTCGGCCGCCAGGTGGTTTGGCCGCCCGAGGCGAAGTCGGCCGATCTGCTCTATCCGATCCCGGCCGCCACTCAGTGAGCATGATCCTTAAGGGTCATGCGCGAACAAACAATCTAATCAGCCGGGGACCGGGGGCGCCGCCGCCGGTCCTCCTTGTGTAAGCCTCCATGCTCGGCATCCTCGCTTCGATCATCGACGGCGTGCTGGTAGGGCTGGTCTACGGCCTCGCCGCCATGGGACTGACCCTGATTTGGGGCGTCATGGACGTCATCAATCTGACCCATGGCGCCATGATCGTCGCCGGCATGTTCGCGCTCTTTCTGTTGACGAGCGTACTCGGCCTCAATCCCTACGCCGCCCTGCTGCCGGTCCTGGTCGGCGGTTTTCTGGTCGGCGTGGCGCTCTACTGGATTTCCATTCATCGCATGGTCGGCCGTCCGCCGCTGATGAGCTTGCTGTCCACCTTCGCGGTCAACCTGGTGCTGATCGGCGTCGGCACCGCCGTGTGGGGCACGGCTTTGTTCAACGTCAATGTTTCGCTGCCCGGCATCACCATGGGCCGCTACACGTTTCCCGGCGCCCATATCCTGGCCGCGGTGCTCGCGGCGGTGATCGCCGCGCTGCTCTATCTGTTTCTCCAGCACACGCGGCTCGGCAAATCCGTGCGCGCGGTGGCCAACAATCGCGAGGCGGCGGAGCTGGTCGGCATACCGACCACACGCGTGCTCGCGATCTCGGTCGGCCTCGGCGTCGCCCTGGCGGGCTTGTCGGGCGTGCTGATCGCCACGCTGTTTCCTTTCACGGTGCTGTCCGGCGACGGCTACCAGCTCAAGGGTTTCGTCGTCACCGTGCTCGGCGGCTTCGGCAATCCGGTGGGCGCGCTGCTCGGCGGGATCGCGCTCGGCCTGCTCGAAGGCGCGGTGACGCCGTTCGTACCGGTGAGCTGGACGCTGGTGATCGAGTTCGTGCTGTTCGTGCTGGTGCTGATCGCGTTTCCGGCCGGCATCTTCCGTTCGCGGCGTGGAGCGCTCTGATGCTGTTGATGCTGCGCCGCCCGTTTTTCTGGATCATTGCGCTGGCGGTGGTGGCGTTCGCGCTGGCGCCGGTCGTCGGCAACGACGTCTCGATGCGCGAAAGCCTCCTGCTCGACGCCCTCTACATCACGCTCGCCAGCAATCTCAATCTGATGCTCGGCTATGCGGGCTACGTCAATTTCGGCAGCATCGTCTTCTTCGGCCTCGGCGGCTACATCTGCGTCTGGCTGGTGAACTCGTACAATTGGCCGCTCATACCGAGCCTGATCGTTGCCGGGCTGGGCGTCAGCGGATTGGCGCTGATCTTCGGGTTCGGAATTCTCCGCCTGCGCGGCGCCTTCTTCGCGCTCGCCACCATCGGCGTCATCGAAGCCGTGCAGGCCTTCGTGGAGAATTTCACGCCGTGGGGCGGCTCTGCCGGCGTCTATCTGTCCGGCGAGATTTTCAAGCCGCTGGGCGGTCCCGCCCACGCCCTGTGGATCATCTACTTTATGATGGTCGCGGTGATGGGGCTGTCGCTCTATCTCAGCTTCGCCATCAAGACCTCGAAATTCGGTCTCGGCCTGCTCGCCATCGGCCAGAACGAGGATGCAGCCGCCATCCTTGGCGTGCCGACCTCGCGCTACAAGGCGCTCGTCTATAGTGTCTCGGCCTTTCTGCCCGCCATCGCCGGCGGGCTTTATTTTTTCAAGAGCGCCTTCATCCAGCCCTCCGACGCCTTCGACCTGTCGCTGTCGACCGAGGCGCTGGTCGTCGGCATGCTCGGCGGCGAAGGCACCGTCACCGGCGTCGCCATCGGCGCCTTTCTGTACGAGGAGCTGCGCGGCTATCTGCTCACCTCCTCGACCTTTGCCAATTTCCAGCTCGTGGTCTCGGGCGCGCTGCTCCTGCTCATCGTTCTGTTCTTTCCCGGCGGGCTGATGGGCTTCATCTACAGCCGCTTTCCGCGCACTCAGAAGGTGCTGGAATGACCGCGCTGCTCGTCTTGGAAAAAGTCGGCAAGCGCTTCGGCGGCCTGCAGGCGGTCAAGGATTTGAGCTTCGAGGTGCGCGAGGGCGAAATCCTCGGCCTCATCGGGCCGAACGGCGCCGGCAAGTCGACGCTGTTCAACCTGATCAACGGCGTGTTCGCGCCGGACACCGGCCGCATCACATTTGTGGGCACCGACATCACCGGCGAAAAGCCTTACCGGGTTGCGCGTCACGGGCTCGCCCGCACCCATCAGATCGTGCAGCCGCTCACCAACATGACGGTGCTGGAGAATTGCACCGTCGGCGCCTGTTTCGGCAAGGACAACCTGCCGCTCCATCGCGCCCGCGCCGCCGCGCGCGACGCCGTCGCCGTCACCGGCCTGCAGGACCGTGCCGAGGCGCGCGCCTCGCAGCTCACCATCGCCGGCAAGAAGCGCCTCGAACTCGCGCGCGCGCTCGCCGCGCAGCCCAAGCTCCTGATGCTCGATGAAGTTCTGGCCGGGCTCAATCCGACCGAGGTCGAGCACATGATCGGCGTCATCCGCCGCATCCGCGAGCGCGGTGTGACCATTCTGATGATCGAGCATTTGATGCAGGCGATCATGAGCCTGTCGGACCGCATCGTGGTGCTCAATTTCGGCCAGAAGCTCGCCGAAGGCGTGCCGGCCGAAGTGGCGCAGCACCCGCAGGTGATCGAAGCCTATCTGGGCAATCCCAAGCTCGCCGCCGAGCTGCAGGGGAGCAGCGCGTGACTCCTGTTTGCGAGGCAACGATGCACGATCTCAACGGTATCCGCAGCGCAACTCCCTCTCCCCAGGGGGGAGAGGGTTGGGGTGAGGGGGG
>JASHVN010000695.1 GCA_030044555.1 Xanthobacteraceae bacterium
AGGACGGCGTTCGTATCGACTGGCAATTTCCCCGCGGCACCGGTCCGGCGATCAACGAAGCGTTCGCCAATGGTCAGCTCGATTTCGCGAGCTATGGCGGACTTCCCGACATTGTCGGCCGCGGCGCCGGCCTGGGAACCAAGGTGCTTGCGGCTTACGGAAGTTCACCGACTTATCTGGTGGCGCGCAACGGCTCCGGCATCAAAAGCATCGCCGATCTCAAGGGCCGCAAGATTGCGCTCTCGCTCGGGACCATCCTGCAGCTTTCGCTCAGCGCCATCCTCGATCGCGTCGGCTTGAGCGAAAAGGATGTGCAGATATTTGACCTCATCACCGCCGATCAGATCTCGGCCATTCAGTCCGGCGATGTCGACGCAGTGGTCGGAACCTCGAGCGTGCTGTCGATCGTTGAGCGCGGCTACGGCAAGGTCGTTTTCACCACCAAAGGGCGGATCGACACCGCGAGCAACTTTGGCTCCTTCATCGTTGCCGACGCTTTTGTCAAAAAATATCCGCAGACGACGCGGCGGGTCTTACAGGCATTCTTGCGCGCGGCCTATTTCTCTTCCCAGGAGCAAAATCGCCAGGAGCTCTACAATATCTGGGCGCTCGCGGGTCAGTCGCGCGCCGCGGTGGCGCTCGACTACGACGGCGACTCGCTGCGCGATCGCGCCGATCCGTTGCTGGACGATTTTTACATCGCGAACGTGAAACGCGGCGTGCAATTTGCTGTCGACGACAAGCTCATCAAGTCCAGTTTCGATGTCGAGTCGTGGCTCGACCGGCCGGGGCTTGCCGCGGCGCTCAAGGCGGAGGGCTACGACAAGTTCTGGCGACCGCACGACGCCAAGGGGCAGCCCCAAGGCTAGGGCGGGGCGCGCATCGCACGCCGCCAATCACGCCATCGATCTGGTTTGACCCATGACAATCAACCCGACAATCAACCCGACGATCACCCCGCTTGAATATCGACGGCGATTTCGCGCCGCTGTCCCACTGCTGTGGCCGCCGGGCTTTGCGGACCTTGCATCGGGAATTCTCCGCCGCGCCGGTTCAGTGCTGGTCGCGCTGGCGCTGCCGCTTGCAATATTTGCGGCATGGTCGTTTGCGGCGCGTTACCAGCTCGTTGCCCCGCAAATCCTGCCGGCCCCGTCGGTCGTAGGCGCGACGGCAATCGAATTGATCAAATCGGGTCAGCTGCAGTCGGAGCTTGCCGTCAGCCTTTTCCGCCTTGCGGCGGGCCTTGTAATCGGCGCCGCCGCCGGTCTCGCGGTCGGCCTGGCCATGGGACTTTCAACAGCGGTGGAGGATTATCTGGCGCCGACCGTTCGCGCCATTTGGTTGGTCCCGTCGCTCGGGTGGCTCCCGTTCTTCATGCTGATTTTCGGCATCGGCGAGGCGCTCAAGATCGTGCTGATCGCCAAGGCCTGCTTCCTGCCGATGATGGTGAACAGCTTCGACGGCGTGCGCGGCGTTTCGCCCAAGCACCGCGACGTCGCACGCATGCTCGAGCTGGGGCGAATAGACACCTTGCGTTTCGTCGTCGTGCCGTCGCTCTTTCCTCATCTTCTCACCGGGCTGAGGCTGTCGTTGAGCAAGGGTTGGCAGGTTCTGGTGCTGGTGGAGATGATCGCGTCGGCTGCCGGTATCGGTTATTTGATGACCTGGGGCCGCAAGTCCTTTCAGCTCGACATCGTGCTGGTGACGATGCTGTTGATCGGTGTCGTCGGTTGGCTGCTCGATCGCGCGGCGCTGCTCGTGCAGGCGCGCGCCACGGCATGGGCCTCTCGGAGCGTCGGCTGATGGACGCCCGCGCGGCCATATCGGGCTCCCGGCGCTGGCGCGGCATTGTGCTGCCGGCGACTTTCGTCGCGCTCTGGGGCATCGCCGGTTCGTTCGGTGCAGGCAAGTCGGGTCTTTTCATCCCGCTTGGCGCGGTCATCGGAGCGCTCTTCGAATCAATCCGCAATGGCGATCTGCCGGGCGCGGTCGGCGCCACGATCTTGCGGGCCCTTGTTGGTTGGAGCCTCGGTTCATTGCTCGGCTTCGCTGTCGGTCTCCTTACCGGATTGTCGACAGGGAGCCAGCGCGCCATCGCTCCGACCCTGCACGGCGCGCGCCAGGTTGCGCTGTTTGCCTGGATCCCGCTGTTCAGCGCCTGGCTGGGCAACGGCGAGGCGATGAAGATCGCTCTGATCTCGCTCAGCGCTTTTTTCCCCGTTCTGCTGCACGTCGAAGCTGGTTGCCGCGGGGTGCCTGCCCCGTTCCGCGAGGTCGGTCGCCTTTTCGCCTTCGATCGGATCGACGAGATTCGCTTCGTCATTCTCCCAGCCGCTGCGCCAACAATCATCTCCGGGCTGGAGCTGGGCTTCACCATCGCGTGGATCGGCACGATCGGCGCCGAATACTTGATCGGCACCGGCTATATGAACGCAAGCCCCGACGGGATCGGCGCCTTTCTCGCGGGGGCACGCGAAAATGCGCGCATGGACCTCGTCGTGGTCGGCATCCTTGCACTCGGGTCGATCGGCTTCGTCCTCGACCGTGTTGTTGTTCAAGCATCGAGGAGGGCTGCCGGATGGCACAAGCGCTCCCGATAGCGTCAACGTCGCCGGCGATCGAGATCGCTCATGTCGCGAAATCTTTCGTGGTGAATGGCGCGCCGCTCGAAGCGCTTCGTGACGTGAGCCTCGGCGTCGAGCCCGGCACCTTCATTTCACTGGTGGGTCCGAGCGGCTGCGGAAAGTCGACGCTGTTGCGGCTGATTTCCGGCCTCGAATCTGCCGACAGCGGCCATATCAGGGTGCGCGGCGAGCCGGTGCGTGGTCCGGGCCTCGACCGCGGCATGGTGTTTCAGGACCACCGTTTGTTTCCGTGGCTCACGGTCGAACACAATATTCTTTTGAGCCTGCGGCGGACGACATATTCCGAGCCGCAGAAGAAACGAATCGTTCGTGACTTGATCGCGCTCGTCGGGCTTGCCGGCTTCGAGGCGGCGCAGCCGCATCAATTGTCGGGTGGCATGGCCCAGCGCGCGGCGATTGCCCGGGCGCTGGCGCCGCGTCCCGACATCCTGTTGCTCGATGAGCCGTTCGGCGCGCTGGATTCGCTGACCCGCACGCGTTTGCAAAACGAATTTCTGCGCATCTGGGAACACGAGGGCATCACCATGCTGATGGTGACGCACGACGTCGAAGAGGCTGTGTTCCTGTCCGACCGTGTCGTTGTGATCGAGCCGCGTCCAGGCCGGATCCGGCGGACGGTCGATATCCGGCTCGCGCGCCCGCGCCGGCGCTCCGATGCGGACTTCGTTGCCTTGAAGGAAGAAATTCTCGGCGAACTGAACGTCGCCGAAGCTTGAGGTCCAGCGTTGGAGAAATGGCACATGTCGACTTCTCGTCAGTGGCAGACTTTTAATTCCGCTTCGGCGGGCTTTTTACGCGATGCCGATGTGCTCGTGATCGGCGGCGGTCCGGCCGGAGCCTGGGCGGCATGCTCCGCCGCGGCGAAAGGAGCCAGGGTCGTTCTTGTCGACAAGGGCTGCTGCGGCACATCCGGCGCGACCGCGTCCGCCGGCACTGGCGTCTGGTATGTCGCGCCGGAGCCGGCAAAGCGGCTGGCCGCCATGGAAAGCCGGGAAAAACTCGGCGGTTATTTGCAAGACCGGGCCTGGATGGCGCGCGTGCTCGACCGCACGTTCGAGTCCGTGAACCTGCTGGCGGAATGGGGCTATCCATTTCCACAGGACGACGACGGCGAACTGCGGCGAAACAATTTGCGCGGACCTGATTATATGAAACTCATGCGGCGCCAGGTCCGCAAAGCCGGAGTCGCCATTCTCGATCACAGTCCGGCCCTCGAACTTCTCGTCGACGAAGACGGCGCAGTGGCTGGCGCGCGCGGGCTGCGCCGCCAGCAGGGCGACACCTGGGCGATGCGCGCGAAGGCGGTCGTGATCGCCACCGGCGGCTGCGCCTTTCTGAGCGGCGGCCTCGGCTGCAATGTTCTCACCGGGGACGGTTATCTGATGGCGGCAGAAGTCGGCGCCGTGCTCTCGGGCATGGAATTTTCCAACGCGTATGCGATCTCGCCGGCATTTTCGTCGGTGACCAAGACGCTCTTCTACGGTTGGGCGACGTTTACTTATGAAGATGGTTCGCCGATTCCCGGCGCGGGATCGCATGGCGGCCGTTCGGCGATCGCGCGGACCCTGCTGACGCAACCGGTGTACTGCCAGATCGACAAGGCCGACGCCGCAACGCAGGCGCTGATGCGCGTGTCGCAGCCGAACTTCTTCGTGCCGCTCGACCGCGCCGGCATCGACCCGTTCCGTCAGCGCTTTCCGGTGACGCTGCGATTGGAAGGGACAGTCCGCGGCACCGGCGGTCTGCACTTGACCGACGAAACCTGCGCGACCGGCGTTCCCGGTCTCTACGCGGCGGGTGATGCCGCGACGCGGCAACTCATCTGCGGCGGATTCACCGGCGGCGGCAGCCACAATGCCGCCTGGGCGATGTCGTCGGGATTTTGGGCTGGCGCCGGCGCTGCCGATTATGCCCGGCAGTCCACACGGGCGTCGCGCCGCCATTTTCAGGCGCCCGCGGGAGTTGCGCTCAACGACAACGGCGCGGCCGAGTTCGATCCAGCCGGCATCACTCGTGCGGTCCAAAACGAGGTGCTGCCTTATGACAAGAACTATTTCCGCACTGAGGGCGGATTATCGGGGTCGCTGGCGAAGCTCGATTCCTTGTGGGCGGTTGTGCGCGGCGCGGGGCAAAGCGCCGTAGAGCGAGTCGTGAAGGCGCGCGAGGCGGCGGCGATGCTGGCTACATCGCGCTGGATGTATCGCAGCGCGCTCGTCCGCACCGAGACCCGCGGCATGCACAAGCGCGACGACTTTCCGGAGCTTGATCACCGGCAGCGCTTCTATCTCATCAGCGGCGGCCTTGACGACGTCCACGTATGGGCGCGCCCGGCCGCGCACCACCCGGTTCTGGAGAACGCGGCATGATCGAAGTCGTGAGCGATACGCGCTGCATCTTGTGCAACAAGTGCGTGCAAGTTTGTCCGATGAATGTGTTCGCGGCGGTGAAGGATGCTCCGCCGATCATCGCGCGTCAGGAGGACTGCCAGACCTGTTTCATGTGCGAGCTCTATTGTCCGGCTGACGCCCTATACGTCGCTCCGGACGTGGAACAGATAACTCACGTCAACGAGCACGCGGTCCAGGCGAATGGGCTGCTCGGCAGCTTCCGCGGCGTGGGCTGGGCGATCGCAGACGGTGCCGATAGCCCAATGGATCAATCCTTCAGGCTGACAAGCCGTGGCTGAGCGAGGACGATGTGGCGGTCCCCATTCTCGTCGTTCCAGGCCTTGGTGGATCTGACGATCAGCACTGGCAGACGCATTTGCAACGAGCGTTCCCGGAAGCCACCCGCGTGCATCAGGAGGACTGGGACAGGCCCGATCTCAAAAAGTGGTTGGAACGGCTCTCCTGTGCCGTCGAGGCACGGCCTTGGGCTGTGCTCGTCGCGCACAGTCTCGGTTGTCCATTAGTCGCGCATCTGGCGGTGCGGCGACCCGATGTGCCGGTTGCTGGCGCCTTGCTGGTCGCGCCGGCCGACGTCGAGTCGGCGCGGCATACGCCAAGTCACACGCGCGGCTTCGCGCCGATACCGCGTTTGCCGTTGCCGTTTCAGAGCGTCGTCGTCGCCAGCACCAACGATCCGTACATCGAATTCGATCGCTGCCGCGATTTGGCCAGGGCGTGGGGCGCCGAATTCATCGACGTCGGGGCCTGCGGGCACATCAATGTGGCGTCCGGCTTCGGTCCTTGGCCGATTGGAGAGGGCATTGTGGCGGCGATGCTGGCTTGGGCACGGGCTTCCGGTCAGCTTTCCAGAAAGAGGCTCAGCGCGGCGATGATCGC
>JASHVN010000696.1 GCA_030044555.1 Xanthobacteraceae bacterium
AGCGCCCGTCCGCCTTGCTCGATGAGGCGCGCCAGATTGCGCGAGAATTCTTCGACATCGACGCTGCCGATCTTTACCGGCTGTTGCGATGGAGATTGCACGAGCGGTTCCTCAACGCCCGACCGGCCAAAAAAATCCGGCCCGCCGCTTTTCGCAGACATGGCTTTCCCAAGTCGCACCTGCAAGTCGCACCTTCCAGTCTAGCCTGCATGACCTCGAATGTCGGAACGCGGCGCACGCAAGACATGAGCCGTATTTAAAACTGAGCGCCGAAACGTCCATGACAAGCGCCCGGACAAGCGTCCATGACGAGCGCACCTATGACAAGCGCACCTATGACAAGCGCCCTATGACCGGGCGTGCAAACCCCCAGAATCAGAGGTCCTTGTTTGGACACATTAACGCGTTATTCTAAAGTTTGTGTGTTATTCGAATTGTGCGGCATAAGCGTCGGATCGATAAGCGATTTTTGGACACAAAGTCGGGTAAGATTTTGGGCCCGATTTTGCGTTCATGGGGGCCCGGGCCAAAGAGGGGCCTTGAGTTGAAGGCTGGCCGAGGGACTACCCTGAATGAAGTTCGGCTTTAGCGTGACGCGGCGAGTCCTCGCGGCCGTTTCCGTTGCCGCAGTGTGTGCGCTCGTCTGTGGCTGCTCGTCGACCACCTATCCGGCTGTGCTGACCGACCCGCCGCCGTCGACTGACACCACGCTCAGCCCTGATCAAATCAAGAAGGCCATGGACAACCTCATTTCCGATCGCAACCGCCAGTGCTCGGAGGCAATCGCGGACGCCGCCCCGGGCGATCCGCCGCCGGATTGCGGCGCAACGACAACCGGCGCGACGCCCAATGCTGGCGCTGCCGCCAAGCCGTGATAGAAAGTCTACTTAGCGAAATCGTCGCAATGACGCCTCGGAACGACCATGGAAGATTTTTATCGCATTCGCCGGCTGCCCCCTTACGTTTTTGAGGTTGTCAACCGCGCGAAAGCGGCCGCTCGCAACGGCGGCGCCGACATTGTCGACCTCGGCATGGGCAATCCTGATTTGCCGGCGCCGGCCCATGTCGTCGAGAAGCTCAAGGACACGGTCGGCAAGGCGCGCACCGACCGCTATTCGGCCTCGAAGGGAATCCCGGGACTGCGCCGCGCTCAGGCTGCCTATTATGCGCGCCGCTTCGGCGTGAAGCTCAATCCCGAGACCCAAATCGTTACGACGCTCGGGTCGAAAGAGGGCTTTGCCAACGTGGCCCAGGCGATCACGGCGCCCGGCGACGTGATCATCGTCCCCAATCCGACGTATCCGATCCATGCCTTCGGCTTTCTCATGGCCGGCGGCACCATCCGCGCGGTGCCGGTCGAGGCGAACGCCGCGTTCTTCGCCGCGCTCGAACGCGCGGTTTTGCACTCGATCCCCAAGCCGATAGCCGTCGTCGTCTGCTATCCGTCGAACCCGACCGCCTGCATCGCCGACCTCGACTTTTATCGCGACCTCGTTGCCTTCGCGAAGAAGCACGGCCTGCTGGTGCTCTCCGATCTCGCCTATGCGGAGGTCTATTTCGACGATCACCCGCCGCCCTCGCTGCTGCAGGTGCCCGGCGCGATGGATGTCGCCGTCGAATTCACCTCGATGTCGAAGACCTATTCGATGCCGGGCTGGCGGCTCGGCTTTGCGGTCGGCAACGAGCGCATCATCGCGGCTTTAGCGCGGGTGAAATCCTATCTCGATTACGGTGCATTCACGCCGATCCAGGTGGCGGCCACTGCCGCCCTCAACGGCCCCGACGACTGCATTCACGAAATGCGCGCGATCTACCGCCGGCGTCGCGACGCGCTCGTTGACTCTTTTGGCCGCGCCGGCTGGCAGGTGCCGCCGCCCTCGGCCTCGATGTTTGCCTGGGCGCCGATTCCCGAATCATTCTTGCCGCTGGGCAGCGTCGAGTTCTCCACGCTGCTGGTCGAGAAAGCGAGCGTCGCGGTATCGCCCGGCGCCGGTTTCGGTGAGTATGGCGAGGGCCATGTGCGCATCGCGCTCGTTGAGAACGAGCAGCGCATCCGCCAGGCGGCACGCAATATCCGGCGCTTTCTTGAAACCGCTCCGGAGTTGCTGCACAACGTCGTGCCGCTGGCAAAGCGCGGCTGAACGCGCCGCTTCGGTTGCAGGGATCGGTGATGTTCGCAGTCACCAACCAACCGCCGCCGCTCGATCCGTATAATCCGTTCTCGAGCGACGGTGCGCTGCGCGAAGCAATTGCCCGCGAAGGCGCTTCGTGGGTGGTGCCGCAACTGACCCAGCTCGGGGCTACGCTCGGCGCTTCAGAAACTGTCGCGCTCGGCTTTGCCGCCAACGAAAATCCGCCGCGGCTGCGCGCTTACGACCGCTTCGGCCACCGCCTCGACGAGGTCGATTTTCATCCGGCTTGGCACGCGCTCATGACCATTGCGGTCGGCGCCGGCCTGCACAGCAGTCCGTGGGCGGCGCCGCAAAAGGGCGCCCACGTGGCGCGCGCGGCTGGCACCTACATGCTGACCCAGATCGAAAGCGGCGTTTATTGCCCGATCGCGATGACCTATGGCTGCGTGCCGACCTTGCGGCACAATGCGGCTGTGGCGCGCGAATGGCTGCCGCGGGTCTTCGCCACGCAATACGATCGGCGCTTCGTGCCGGCGGCGCAAAAGACGGCTGTTCTGCTCGGCATGGGAATGACCGAGAACCAGGGCGGCTCGGATCTGCGCACAATCGTCACCCGCGCCGAGCCGCTGCCCGGCGACGGCGAGCGCCGCGCCTTTCGGCTCAACGGCCACAAGTGGTTCATGTCGGCGCCGATGTGCGACGCCTTCCTGGTGCTGGCGCAGACCGAGCGCGGACCGACGTGCTTTCTCTTGCCCCGCTTTGCTCCGGACGGCGAGCGCAATGCGATCCGGATCAACCGGCTGAAAGACAAGCTCGGCAACCGCTCCAACGCGTCGAGCGAGGTGGAGTTTTTCGACGCCTATGCGGAGCTGATCGGCGAAGAAGGGCGCGGCATCCCCACCATCATCGAAATGGGCAATTACACGCGGCTCGACTGCGCCATCGGTTCGTCGGGCCTGATGCGCCAGGC
>JASHVN010000108.1 GCA_030044555.1 Xanthobacteraceae bacterium
GCGCGAACTCCGCTCGTCGCCGCCGAGCGCACGGTGCAGCGCCTCGAGACCGAGGCCAGGACCATCAGCAAACTGCTCGCGGTCGAGAGCAAAAATCTCTGGCCGCCGGTGATGGATGCGCTCACCGTCGCCAATGATTACGAAAAGGCTTTGGGGGCCGCGCTGGGCGACGATCTTGACGCGCCGGTCGGCGATTCCGCGCCGATGCGCTGGGCCGGCGCCGAGAGCGATCCGTCCGATCCGGCGTTGCCGGAAGGCGTTACGGCGCTTGCGAATTTCGTGCAGGCTCCGCCCGAACTCGCGCGGCGGCTCGCGCAGATCGGCGTCGTCGAGCGTGTCGACGGCGCTCGGCTTGCAAAAATGCTCAAGGCCGGCCAGCGGCTTGTGTCCCGCGAGGGCGACGTATGGCGCTGGGACGGCTTTACGGTTGCGGCCCACGCACCGACCGGCGCGGCGCGCCGGCTCGCCGAACGCGGCCGCTTGCAGGCGATCCAGGCCGAGCTTGAGATCGCGCGCGGCGATGTCGAAGCCAAGGCCCGCATTGTCGCCGAAGCGGAAGCGGCGCTGGCCGCTGCCGCCGAGGCTGAAACCAAGGCGCGCACCGAATGGCGCGAGGCGCAGCATCACACCGATGCCGCGCGCGAAGCGCACGCCGCCGCCGAGCGCGAGATCGCCCGCAACGCCGCGCGCATTTCCGCACTCAAGGAGGCGCAGACCCGCATCAGCGCCAGCCACAATGAAGCGACAGCTGCGCTCGGCGAGGCCGAGACAGCGCTCGCCGCGCTGCCGCCGGCCGCCGAAATCGAAGCCAAGCTCGCCGCCGTGAATGAAGTTATCGCCGGCGAGCGTGCCGCCTGCGCGGAGATCCGGGTCGAGGCGCAGGCGATCGCGCGCGAGGCCGAGCTTGCCGACCGGCGCCTGCAGGCGATTGCCGCCGAGCGGGCGGAGTGGAGCGAGCGCAAGGACAGCGCCACAGCGCAGATCGCCACGATCGAACAGCGCAGCGCCGAAGCCGGGCACGAGCGCAACGAGCTGCAAAACGCGCCGGCGAAATTCGCCGAAATGCGGCAATCGCTGATTGGCGAGATCGAGACCGCAACAGCGGAACGCCGCGCGGCCGCCGACCGGCTTGCCGAGGCCGAAACGGCACTTGCCGAAGCCGACAAGGCGGCGCGCGCTGCGCTTGAAGCCGTCGGCGAGGCGCGGGCTTTGGCCGCGCGCAGCGAGGAACGCCGCGATGCCGCTAAGCGCCGGCTCGCCGAAATCGAGCATGAAATCCTCGACAATTTCGATATCGCGCCACAGGCGGCGGCCGAGCTCGCCGAGATCAAGCCGGACGCCGAGCTACCGTCGATCGCCGAGGTGGAAGAAAAACTCGACCGTATTCGCCGCGAGCGCGAGCGGCTTGGCGCGGTCAACCTGCGCGCCGAGGAAGAACTGAACGAGGTCGAGGCGCAGCACCAGAAACTTGTCGGCGAGCGCGACGATCTGGTCGAAGCGATCAAGCGGCTGCGTCAGGGCATCCACAGTCTCAATCACGAGGCGCGCGACCGACTGCTCGCGTCGTTCACCACCGTGAACGAGAACTTCAAGAAGCTGTTCACCGAACTGTTTGGCGGCGGCACCGCCGAGCTGCAGCTGATCGAGAGCGAAGACCCGCTCGAAGCCGGCCTGGAGATTTTGGCGAAACCGCCGGGCAAGAAGCCGGCGACGCTGTCGCTGCTCTCCGGCGGCGAGCAGGCGCTCACCGCGCTCGCTTTGATCTTCGCGGTGTTCCTGACCAATCCGGCGCCGATCTGCGTGCTCGACGAGGTGGACGCGCCGCTCGACGACTACAACGTCGAGCGCTTCTGCGATCTCCTCAACGAGATGACCAAGTCGACCGACACACGCTTCCTGATCATCACTCACAATCCGATCACCATGGCGCGTATGAACCGCCTCTTCGGCGTCACCATGGCCGAGCGCGGCGTCTCACAGCTTGTGTCGGTGGATCTGGAAGGCGCGGTGAAACTGCGCGAGGCGAGCTAGGCGCCCTTCGTGCGAGGCGTCTGAAGGCTGCCGCGTTAATGCGCGCCAAGGAGTTCGGGCCGATACTCGAAGTGCATGGTGTCGTAGTGATACCACTTGCCGCCCCAGATAAAGCCGTGCTTCTCGAAGATGGACACGATCTGTTGCGGCATCCGGTTGCGATAGACGATAGGACCGTCATGCGGCCGCCAGTACCAATAATCTGAGAACGCGGTGTTGAGATCGATGGCGATGCCGTAGCTGTGCGGGCTCGGCTCGCCGGTATCCGCCACGGCGCGGCAATTGTAAGTGCCGGCGATCGGATAGGCCGCGTGTTTGATCTTATCCGGCAGCGCGTCGATTTCCGCCGAGACGGCGCGCAACTCTTTGTCGACGCCGTTGATGGACGTGATGCGGATTGATTTGCCCCAGGTTTTTGGGAGCCACGGCAACGAAACCAGATGCGGCGCCACCGCGCCCTTGTGGCAATCGCCGTACATCTTGGTGAAGAACGCGGTGTCGCGATAGCGGCCCGGATCGGCATCGGCGGCGGGCGGCTTGTCCAGCGGGCCACGCGGATATGGAAGGCGAAGCTGATCGATGATGGAAGCGTGCCGAAGGAGTTCTGCGACGGTCTTGTTCTCGTCGCCGTCGGCGAGCCGCATGAGCGTTCCATCGCGCCAGCGCAGCCTTGTGGCGTCGTGCCCGGCGAGCGCGTCCGGATAGGCCGCGATCAGGGCGTCGAGCGCCGCGCGAAGCTTTTTGCCTTGAGCGAGATGATCCTGGGCAAGATTGTCTTGGGCAAGATGTCCTTGGACAAGATTATCTTGGGCCAGCAGAGGCGCACCGGCCGCGAACGCTGCGAGCGCGGCAAAGAGGCAGAACATCCTCGCAATGCGCCGCTGCAGCATGCACTGATCGTTACGCGTGCGTCGGCCAGTGCCGCTCGTGGAACCAGGTGCGGTATTCGGTCATCTTCGCGCGCTGCGCCGCCGGCGCATGCCGTTTGCACGTCGATGCTTCCGCGCTGCCTGCCGGGGCGCCCCAGCGGAACTCGACGCAGTCGTTGGGGTTATACGCCATCTCGAGATCGGCTTCGCGGTCGAGCACATCCTTGAGCGAGAGCGTCCATTGCGAGCCATCGCTGCGCGTATAGGTGAACTTGTGCGCCGCAAGCTCCGTGGCGAGCGCACTGTCCAACTCGGCCTTCACGTCGGTGATGCTCTTGCCCGGCGGTATCACGTAGCGGTCGGCACGGCGCGCGACGTGCTCGGGAAATCCACGCACCACGTCGATCGCGATCAACAAACGGAAATCGCGCGCCGGCGTCGAATAATCTTCCCAGGCACCCGTGGTCTCGAAAATTGACGGCCCCGACGGCATCTCGACGTCGCCGCGCTGCTTTTCCTGATATTTGCGGCCGTTTTCGACCGATGTCACCCGCGTCTTGACCTGATCGTCGAGATTGCTGATCGCGCTCTCCATGGCCTTCAATGGATCGACCGGCTGAGGCGACATCACGTCGTCCATGCGATCATAGAACTGCTCGGCGCTGAGCTGCGTCTGCTCGAGCGAGAAATCGCCGTATTGCGGATTTTTCGCAATCTCCGCATTCGTCAACCGCCGCAGCGCGCCATTCCTGTCTTGCACGATCGGGCGGAAACGCTTGAAGCCTGCAGTGCCGAGCGCGGGATCGTGCACGAACAGGAAATTGCCGCGCCAAAAAGGCTTGCGCGTCACCGACCCATCGGGCTCGGCATCGACCGCGAGGAAGATGCCAGGCGCGCCGTCCGCTTCCGGCACGAGCTTCACCAGCATCAGAACATGCCCGTACGGATCGGCGTAGACGGTTCCGGGGCGCAGCGTGGCTTGAGTCAGCGGGACGGTATAAAAATCCGTCCTCTCGTCGGTCGCCGATACGCGTACGGCCCCGGTCTGTACGACATCGGCGACGGCCGGCAGATAATGTCGGAACGCCGCCGCAAGCCCCAGATGCTTCGGTGCAGGCGGGGGTTGCACCGCCACCGGAGGCGGAGGCGGCGGAGGGTCCGGCGAAGGCGTGAATATCTGCCGGAACAGGCCGTGCGCGCGCGGCGGAGGTGGAGCCGCAGTTTCGGTTTCCTGGGCGGCAGCTTGTTCAGGCGGCGGTGGTGGACGCGTCACCTCGGGATGCTCGATATCGAACCATTGGTAACACCGCGGCGGCGCACCGCCGGTGCCGCGCGAGCAATTCGAATAGCCGAACGGAAGCCCCATCTTGAACGCGAAATAGGCACGCAAAAAGTAGACGAAGTCGGCGCAGTCGGGGCGAAGACCCGGTAATACGTTGTCTTCCCCGAGCCCTAAATAATTGAACAGCATATTGCGGGTCGGGTCGTGCAGCGGTCCATCCCATGTCTTCCACGACAGCTCCTGGTCGAGCGGGCCGTCGAACATTTTGGCGATCCACGCCGAAAATAAATTCTCCGTTTCGCGGTTCCAGGCGTTGTGAATGGGCCACAGGCTTCCCGGGGTTCCGTGCGCCCCTGCGGGCTTGCGCCCGCTCACCGCGATGTCCCGGCTGATCGTGCTGCATCCGGCCGGCGCCTCATCGAGCGAAAGCGTCGCGTGCCATTTGCCCGCGGCTGGAGCGGCGACCTCAACGTACCAGAAATACGGCGGCCCGCCTTCGCGGTCGCGCGATTTAGCCGCGACGCTGCCATCAGGCGCGATCAGTGACAACTCGCCGTCAACCGGCTTCTCCGCGGCGACGAGGATGCGCAAGGGGGCGCCGGTCCACGGCGAAAGCGGCGCCGGCAAGACCGCGATCTCGGCCGCTTCTTCGCAGCCGGCAGACGTGCCTTCGGCGCGGGCGCCTCCTGCCGCGAGCAGAAAGGCGCAACATGCACCACCGATGAGCAATAAAGCTGTCTTAGCGGCAGCAGCCCGGCGTGCTGGATACACGTGATCCCCCTTCCGCCCGATGACCGCGATTCAACCATAAGATCATGGCTTTGGCTGAATCATGGCAGAATCCACCGTGTCGCACCACGGTCAAGTGCTTTTCTCCCGGACACCTACCGAAGGAACTTACCGAATCGACACGACCCGGAAGACGGCTGCACACTAACGCGTTTCCAGGACCATGGCGCCAGGGCCGGGAGTCGCCCCGGGCGGGCACTTGCCGAGGATGATCATCCCCAGCACCTCGTCTTTGCTGACGTCGCTGACGCGCGCAGTGCCGACGACGCGGCCGTTTTTCATCGCGCAGATCCGATCCGCCAGATCGAAAAGGTCGTGGATGTCATGGCTGATCAGGATAATGCCGATGCGCTCGGCCTTGAGCTTGCGCACCAGTTCGCCGACCTGCGCGGTCTCCTGCGGCCCGAGCGCCGCGGTCGGTTCATCCATGATCAGAATGCGCGCGTTGAACAGGATCGCGCGCGCGATCGCCACCGATTGGCGCTGGCCGCCGGACAGCGATTTGACCGGATCTTTAAAGCGCGCAAAGTGCGGGTTGAGACGACCCATGACGGAACGCGCCTGCGCCTCCATGGCAAGGTCATCGAGCGTCCCCCAGCGGGTTTTCAGCTCGCGGCCGAGAAATATATTGGCGGCGGCGTCCACATTATCGGCCAGCGCCAAGGTCTGATAGATCGTCTCAATGCCGTAGCGTCTGGCGTCGCGCGGGTTGTCGATATTCGCGTCCTCGCCGCGGATAGCGATGGTTCCCCCGTCGCGCTTGCAGGCGCCGGAGAGCACCTTCACCAGCGTCGATTTGCCGGCGCCGTTATGGCCGACGATGCCCAGCACCTCGCCTTCGTAAAGCTCGGCCGAGACCTGATCGACGGCGCGAACGCCGCCGAACGAGACGGAAATGTCGCGCAGCACGACGAGCGGCGTGCGTGTGGCGTCCGTGGCGTCCATGTCCGTCACGATCCTGCCGCGCCGGCCCGGCGCCGGTAGACGGCATCGAGCCAAGCCGCGATCACCAAGACGGCGCCGACGACGATGTTCTGCAGCGGCGTATCGACGCCGAGCAGCACCATGCCCGATTGCAGCGATTGCATCAGCACCGCTCCAAGCATCGCGCCGGCCACCGTGCCGACGCCTCCCGCCAGCGACGTTCCGCCAATCACGGAGGCGGCGATGACCAGAAGCTCGGCGAGCGTGCCCTCGGAATTGGTGGCCGCATTGAGACGCGCGATCGAGATGGCGCCGCTCAGCGCGGCAAGGAGCCCCATGAGCATGAACACCTTCATGACGACCCAGCGGGTATTGACGCCCGCAAGTTCGGCCGCCTCGGGATTGCCGCCGATCGCATAGACATAGCGGCCGAAGCGCGTGCGCTTTGCCAGGAACGTCATCACTACCCCGACGCCGATCGCAACGAGAACCGGAATCGCGATGCCGTGCGCGATGAACAGGCCGCCCTCCGGCACCACGATATGGTTCGCCTGTGCGTAGCGGCGCACGCTGCCGATCGGCCATGGATAAGCGTTGACGACGGCGATCGCGCCCAAGATGGCCGCGCAGGCAATGCCCGCGAGAAAGATCTCCGCCGCTATCGGCCGCAACGGAAACTGGAATTTCTTTCGTCTGGCGCGGCCGTTCGCCAGCGACAGCACGACCGCGACGCAGGCGGCAATGCCGACGAGCCAGCTCCAGGTCGCGCCGATCGAACCTTCCGGGCCGCCGCCCATGAGCCTGAAAGTGTCGTCGAGCGGCGCCACCGTCTGTCCGCTGGTCACCCACCAGGCCGCGCCGCGCCACACCAGGAGCCCGCCGAGCGTGACGATGAACGAAGGAATGCCCAGATAGGCGATAATAAAGCCTTGCAGCGCGCCGAGCACGACGCCGATGGCGAGACCGGCAGCGAGCGTCAGCGCCCATGTGGCCGGATATTCGAAGCCGAAGAGCTTCGGCAGCCAATCGGCCTGGACGACGCCCATGATCATGCCGATGAAGCCGAGCATCGAGCCGATCGACAGATCGATGTTGCGGGTGACGATGACGAGCACCATGCCGGTCGCCATGACGGCAACCGACGACGACTGCACCGACAGATTCCACAGATTGCGCGGGGTGAGAAACAGGCCGCCGGAGAGCAGGTGGAAAGCGATCCAGATCAACAGCAGCGCGGCAATCAGGCCGAGCGTCCGCGTGTCGAGCTCGGTGGATCTGAGAAACAGGGCAAGCGGATGCAGACGGCCGGGCTTCATCGACGAACCGCGATCAGCCGCACACTTTGACGGCGCCGGGCTTGACGCCCTGGCAGACCTCGGCCCGCGTGATCCAACCGGCGTCGATGACGATATCGAGGTTGTCCCTGGTTATCGGGATCGGCGTCAGGAACAATGCATTCATCTCGACCTTCCTCGGACCGCCGGCGAACTTCACCGCGCCGGGAATTTCACTCATCTTCTTGCCATCGGCGAGTTCGAGCGCGATTTCGGCGGCCTCCTTGCCGAGCGTGCGGGCATCTTTCCAGACCGAAACGGTCTGGGTGCCGAGCGCGATGCGATTGAGCGCGGCGTGGTCGCCGTCCTGCCCCGACACCGGCACACCGCCCGCTAGGCCCTGCGCCGCCAGCGCCGCGATGGCGCCGCCGGCGGTGCCGTCGTTTGAGGCGACCACCGCGTCGACATTGTTGTTATTTTTGGTCAGAATCTGCTCCATATTTCTCTGCGCATTCGCCGGCAGCCAGCCGTCCGTATAGGCCTCGCCCACATTCCTGATCCTGCCAGACGCGATAGCATCCTTAAGAACCTCCATCTGGCCGGAAAACAGAAAATCGGCGTTCGGATCCGCCGACGAGCCCTTGATGAAAGCGTAGTTTCCGCGCGGCTTCACAGCAAAAACGGCCTGGGCCTGCATGCGCCCGACTTCTTTATTGTCGAAGGTGATATAAAAAGCGTGCGGATTTTCAATCAGCCGGTCGTAACCGACGACCGGAATGCCTTCGTCGACCGCCTCCTGCACGGCAGGCGCGATGGCTGAAGAGTCCTGCGCCAGCAAAATCAAAGCATTAGCGCCCTGCGCGATCAGGCTTTCGATATCGGTCAACTGCTTCTGCGCGGAGGATTGCGCGTCGGCGGAAATATACCTGCCGCCGGCCGCCGCAATCGCCGCTTTCATCGCGGCTTCGTCGGTCTTCCATCGCTCTTCCTGGAAATTCGCCCAGGAGACGCCGACGACTTTGCCGCTGGCTTGCGCGCCGGCGAGAAACGACAGCGACAATGCGGCGCCCGCCAACAACGCAATCGCAAGCTTCCTCATCGCGCTCTTTCCTGCCCTCTTGCCACGCCGCGCTTGCGCTGTCTCGCTGTCAATCGTTGCCGAGCTTGAACAGCCGCCGGGCGTTGGTGCGCCCGATCTTGATCCGGTCGTTCTCGCTGATGGCGCAATTATCGAACCAGTTGGCGGCGTGATCGATGTTTTCGAACGGCCAGTCGGTGGAGAACATGATACGGTCGGCGCCGATTTCCAGCATCGCATTCATCAGCGCCTGGGTGCGAAAATTGCCCGACGTGGTGAGATGAAAGTTGGCGGAGAAATATTCGCCCAGCGGTCGCTTCGCCGGCCACTTGTTGCGGTTGGGAATCCAGGCATTGGCATTGTCGACGCGCCACATCCCGTAAGGCAGGTTCTCGCCCAAATGGCCGAGGATGATTTGCAGGCGCGGATGGACGTCGAACAGGCCCGACGCCATCAGCCGCAAGGCATGCACCGCTGTCTCCTGGCCGAACGCCCAGATCGGCCCCAGCAGCCAGGGATGGCCGTCGTAAATGCGTGCGTCGCGCGGCAGCGGATTGCGCGGATGCAGATAGAACGGCACGTCAAGCCGCTCGGCCATCGCCCAGAACGGCCGGTATTGCGGCAGATCGTAATAAAGGACGGTGTCCGCATCGCCGGCTTGCGAAAAGCCGTTCACCAGCGCGCCGCGAAAGCCGAGTTCGCTAACGCAGCGTTCGAGTTCACGCGTCGCCCCGTCGGGGTCCTGCATGGCAAGCGCGGCAAGGCCCTGGAAACGTGCCGGCCGCTTCTGCACTTCTTCGGCGAGATAATCGTTGGCCTTGCGCGCGATTTCGCCGGCGCGGGCCTTGTCGGGGATAGCTTGCACGGCCGGAGCGTTGAGCGAGAGCAGCATCATCTCGATGCCGTGCTCGTCCATCAATGCCAGCCGCTTGCCATGGATGTCGGCGTTGCGGGCCGCGACTTCGGAGCGCACGGCCTCCGGAAAGTAGCCCAGCGAATCGGCGGCGGTTTCCGGAATCGCGAAATGCTCTTCGAGTGCGATCTTGCCCTGCATCGTTCCCCCCGGTTCCGGGCTTGGCCGACGGAGTCTTGGCCAACCGATTAATGTTAACACGGCGACGTGGGCGCGCCACCGGCGTGCGCGTTCGCACCACCCCCGCTTGTCAGCCCACTCGGCACCGTACTTGGCACCGTATTTGGCACCGTTCTTGGCGCCGAACTTGGCACGCCTCTCGCGAGGATGCGGCGGAACCCCTCGCGCTGTCCCGTTTCGGGCCAGCACGCGGACATGTCGTTAACACGATCGAGCTGCCTCGCGCCGATGAACACGCTTCCGAGCTACACGCTGGCATCGCGGCCACAGACCGGCGGCTTCCTGCACGGCTGGTCGGTGCTGTTCCACGGCACGTTCTCGGCGGCAGTCTTTCTGCTCGATGTCGCGCTCATCGTCGCGATCTCATGCGGCACCGGCACCGCCTATTCCCAGATCGCCTATGGCGGCCCCGGCGACATTTCCACGTTCATCCAGGTCGGTGTGCTGGCGGCGAGTATTTTTGCCGTTTCCAACCTGTTCCGCGGCGAATACCGGCTGCCGAACTTCTTTGCCGTCAAGCCGCACGCGCGCCGCACCATCCAGTTGTGGAACGTCACCCTGATCTTTCTGCTGATGCTCGGATTCCTGACGCAGCAGCAGAGCGTGCAATATTCGCGCGCGTGGATCGTCCTCTTCTACGGGGCGGCGCTGGCCGCGCTGATCGTCGAGCGTTTTCTCATCGTGCGTATCACCGCGCACGCGCGCGCCGCCGGACTGCTTTCGGCGCAGCGAATTTTCCTGATCGGGACTGGCGCACAAGTGAGCGCCTTCATCAATTTTTACGAGCCATGGACGCTCGGCATCAACATCGTCGGCTGCCGCTTTCTCACCCCGGTCGCGGCGACCGCCTCGGCGGCTGAACGGCGCGCGGCGCTCGACCGCGATCTCGCCGAGGCAATCGCCAGCGTGCGCGGCATCGGGCCGGACGCCATCTACCTGTCGCTGCCGTGGTCGGCGACCGAAACGATCGAGCGTTGCGCAGCCGCCTTCCTGGCGCTGCCGGTCGAAATTCATCTCGGCCCCGAGCAGATCCTGCACAAGTTCGAAGATGTCGAGCTGTCGAAGCTCGGCTCGCTGGCGAGCCTGCGATTGACGCGCCTGCCGCTGTCGCGCTTCGAAGTGATGCAGAAGCGGCTGTTCGACCTTGTCTTCGCGGCGGCAGGGCTGATTGCGCTGACGCCGCTTCTTGTCGCGGTTGCCGTCCTGATCCGGCTGGACAGCCCGGGGCCGGTCTTTTTCGTGCAGCGCCGCTACGGCTTCAATCAGCAGCCGTTCCGCATCATCAAGTTCCGCACCATGCACACGCTTGATGACGGCGCCGTGGTGCCGCAGGCGGTGCGCGACGATCCGCGGCTCACCCGCCTCGGCCGCTGGCTGCGCCGCTGGAATATCGACGAGATTCCGCAGCTGTTCAACGTGCTCGCCGGCGACATGTCGCTCGTCGGCCCGCGGCCGCACGCGCTGTCGCACGATCACGAATACCAACGGCGCATTTCACTTTACGCGCGCCGGCACAACGTCAAACCCGGCATCACCGGCTGGGCGCAGATCAACGGCTTTCGCGGTCCGACCGACACTGAAGATAAAATGCGCAAGCGGGTCGAGCACGACCTGTTCTATATCGACAATTGGTCGCTGTGGCTCGATCTGAAAATCATCGCGCGCACGGCGCTTTCGCCCACGGCGTACAAAAACGCGTTTTGATGGGTGGTGAACGAGCTGGCGGCGACCTATCCGGCCAGCCGGGAGATCGCCGCGACGGCGCCGGCGGCAACCAATGCCGTCGACAGCCACAATAGTCCGACCAATAGCCAGACTGGGCGCGGATTGCGCGGCGTGACCGGGAGCGGTTCGTTGCTTGAACTCGTCGTCCACGCTTCGAGCGCCGGTTCAGCCCTGCGCAGCGCCGCCGCGGCGCGCTCGATTTCGGCGATGTCGAGCGCCACCTGATCGGCCGGCGCCAGCGCTCCATCTTCGCGCGCCGCCCCATTGGGGCCGGCGGGCGGTGCCGTATCGAATGCGTCGATTTCGCTCAGAGCCACATCGCCGTCTTCGCCGCCGGACGGCTGATAGGCGAGACCTTGGTTCGGCATTCCGCCCACCTGCTTGTCGTTGAGGAGATTCCTAAACGACCGGCAGGACCGCGGCGACCTCGATCAGGCGCTAACCTTAACGGCGGCCATCTCCGTTCCTATATTGCGGCCGCGGCATCGGCCGCCTTGTCGCACCGAGAAAGGGTCGCGGCGGCCGCTCGCGGGTATTAGGTTTTGCGGCTATTGTCCTGCCCGCATCGGCAAATCTCCCAAGGAGCGCCTGAAATGAGTACTTCGACAATCGTCATCCTTGTCGTCATTGTCGTACTCGTCCTGTGGGCGATCAGCGTTTACAACGGGCTGGTCACCATGCGGCAACGGGTCAACCAGGCGTTTGCCGACATCGACGTGCAGCTGCGCCAGCGGCACGACCTCGTTCCCAATCTGGTGGAGACCGTGAAGGGCTATGCCGCGCACGAGCGCGGCACGCTTGAAGAAGTCGTAAAGGCGCGCAATGCGGCGGTGAGCGCGCAGGGCCCGGGGCAGCAGGCCGCGGCGGAGAACCAGCTGTCCGGCGCCCTGCGTCAGCTCTTCGCCCTCTCCGAAGCCTATCCGGACCTGAAGGCCAATACGCAATTCCAGCAGTTGCAGAACGAGCTGGCCGATCTGGAAAACAAGATCGCGGCCTCGCGGCGTTTCTTCAACAATGCCGTGCAGGAGTACAATACCGGCATTCAACGTTTTCCCGCCGCGATGTTCGCATCATCGTTCGGCTTTGCGCCGAAGGAATTCTTCGATCTCGGACCCGACCGCCAGGCCGAAGTGCAGGCCCCGCAGGTCAAGTTCTGAAGGCCGCTGCGCGCGTCGGACGGATCGCGTCGGACAATTTCGGACAGATGCAATAGTCCGCCATGGCTGCTTACGGACTTTACACGCATATCCAATCGAACCGGCGCCGTTCGATCGCGCTCCTCGTCGGCCTGTTTCTGCTGGTCTATGTGCTCGTCTATGCGGGCGCCCTGACCGCCGACGCGCTGTCGATCGATGCCGATCTCGACACGCTGCTGCGGCTCGCCTTCGCCAATCTCATCGCCGCGGCACCCTACGCGACCGTCGGTACCGCGCTCTGGGTGGTGATCGCCTATTATTTCCATCAAAGCATGATCGACGCGCTCACCGGCGGCCAGGAAGTGACGCGGAAGGAGCAGCCCCGGCTCTATAATATTCTGGAAAATCTCTGCATCTCGCGCGGCATCACCATGCCGAAGCTCAAGCTCATGGAGACCGACGCGCTCAATGCCTTCGCCACCGGCATGAACCAGAAGCAATATTCGATCACGGTGACGACCGGGCTGCTCGACCGGCTCAACGACGCCGAAATCGAATCCGTTCTCGGCCACGAGCTTACCCACATTCGCAACGGCGACGTGCGCATGATGGTCATCGCCGTCATCATTGCGGGCGCCATCGGCTTTGTCGCCGAACTGGTGGCACGGCTTTGGTTCTACAATGGCTTCAGCTTTGGCCGCTCGCGGTCGAACGAACGCGAGGAGGGCGGCGGCGGTGGCGGCGGCATTGCCATCCTGATCGCCATCGGTCTCCTCGTCCTCGCCTACGTGCTGTCATTCCTCATCCGCTTGGCGCTGTCGCGCCAGCGCGAATATTTGGCCGATGCCGGCTCCGTTGAGCTCACGCAAAATCCCGATGCCATGATCTCGGCGCTGCGCAAGATCGAAGGCCGCGGCGAATTGCCGGGCGCCACGTCGGCCTTAATGGAAATGTGCGTCGACAATCCGCGCGAGGGCTTTGGCGAGCTGTTCGATACCCATCCCTCAGTGGAGAACCGCGTCGCGGCTTTGGTCAAATACGCCGGCGGGCACGATCCCGGGCCGATCGCCCTGCCGGAGCCCGTAACGGATACCGACGACGGCGCGGGTTCCAACGAGCCGCCGCCGCAAAGCGGCCCCTGGGGATCGGCCGAAGGTGAAACAGATGCCGCCCCAGCCTCGGGCGACAATGCCGGCTCCGCCGATCCGCCTCCCGGCCCATCTCCCGGGCCTTGGGGTCCACACAGCACTTAAGCCCCGGTCGCGTCACGATTGGCGGTTCCGGCTTGCGATCGCACAATGAACGCCCTCCCTGCGCTCTCGTCTGGCTTCCAAACCGCGCTGCGGCTGTGTAGAACTATCTCACAGCGCAGGGGATATGACGCTCCGGCCATAGCCGCCTCATAGCTCCCGGCGGGGGAGCAGCGGCTGTGCAAGCGGCGGCGCGTCTGTGAGGGAAAACCATGTCGAAGCCAACGGTTATTCTGGTCGGCGCGGACAAAGGCGGCGTCGGCAAGACGACAGTATCGCGTACGCTCCTCGATTATTTCACCGCCCATCACACGCCGACGCGCGCCTTCGATTCGGAAGCGCCCAAAGGCACGCTCAAACGCTTCCATCCCGACATCAGCGACATCGTCGACGTGACCTCGGTCTCCGACCAGATGCGGATCTTCGACACGCTCTCGGACTCAAGCGTCACGGTCATCGACGTGCGCGCCGGATTGTTGTCGCCGACATTGCGCGCGCTGCGCGACATCGGCTTCCTCGACGCGGTCAAGAAAGGGCAGTTTACCTTCGTCGTGTTTCATATCCTCGGGTCTTCGATCGCTTCGCTCAACGAGATCGAGGACACCTCGCAATTCACCGCCGACGCCAAATATTTTCTCGTCAAGAACTATTTCAACAACACCACTTTCTTCGAATGGGATCAGGCCACTCACACCAGCTATTTCAAGAAGCTCAAGGACGCCGTCGAGATCACCATCCCCAAGCTCAATGAAATGGCCTACGAGCAGGTCGAAGTCGCCTCGGTGCCGTTCCTCACCTTTGTCGCCAACAAGGACCGCAAGGGCGAATCGGCCAATTATTCGTTCGTGCTGCGCGGTTACGTGCGTCACTGGCTCGGCAATGTGTGGGCCGAGTACGATCGCATCAAGCTCAAGGATATCATCGCCGCGGCCACGCCGGCGGCCACCCCACCAGCACCGCGCGTGCAGGTCGTTCGCTCGTAAGCTCCTGCTCCCGGACGGGAGGTACGGAAAGAACATATCCGAAATGGCGCAACTGACGCCGCTCTACATCGTAGCGTCGCCGCGACCGCGCGTAGGCAAGACACTGATCGCGCGGCTGTTGATCGAGTTTTTCGGCGCCAGCAAACGGCCGATCGTCGGCTACGACATCAATCCGCATGAACCGACGCTCGCCAGTCATTTCCCGCATCTGGTCTTCACCGCCGACATCGCCGACACGCGCGGCCAGATGGCATTGTTCGATCAGCTCGTCGCCGACCATTCCGGCCCCGCGGTGATCGATCTGGGTTATGCGCCCTTCGAGCAGTTCTTCGCCGTCATGAGCGAGATCGGCTTTGTCGCCGAAGCACAGCGGCGGTCGATCGAGCCGATCGTCCTGTTCGTCGCCGACCGTGCGCCGGCAACCGTGCGCGCCTATGCGGGGCTGCGCGAGCGCTTGCCGGCGGCCACCTTCGTACCGGTACACAATGAAGCGGTATCGGTGACCTTCGAACACGGAGATTTTCCGCCCTCGCGCGCCCAATGCCGGATGATCCGCCTCACCCGGCTGTCGCCGATCGTGCGCGGCGTCGTCGACCGGCCGAATTTTTCCTTCGGCGCCTACCTGGGCGACCGGCAGAGCGGCCCGACCGAAATCCACAGCTGGATCGGCACCGTCTTCACCGAGTTTCGCGACCTGGAGCTGCGGCTCATGATGAGCCGCCTCACATCAGGCCTCAGCGGGGCCCCCGAAGGCGCGCCCGAGCCACGGCGCACGCCACGGGCATAACGGTGCTGGCGGCTGACACGAAACGTCGCACCCGGCTTTCAATTCCGGCATGGGACTTGCCGGAACCGGCGTATTAGTCTGGCGTTGCACCCCATCGCATCCCTTCATCGCCGTTGCTCGCATCAAGTCGGCAACGGCCCCGCGTGAGAAATCTGCGAGCCTCGTCATGACCAATTGGTTCAAGAACAATGCTTCCACCATCTGGTCATGGACGGCCCTGATCGGCATCGCCGCGATCATTTGCGCGGCAGGTCGCGGCACGAGCTTCCAACAACTCGGCATCGGCTTATTGACGGCCGCGATCGCGCTGCTCGTGGCGGTCGCCGTGTTCGAGGCCATTTGGCGGATCGCTGCGAAGGGGCTCGATTCTCAGGGCAACAAGGAGGCGCCCAAGAGCACAAACAAGAGCACTCCGAAACATCGTCAGCGCGGACAGTGAGAGGCCGGCAACCGCCTCGCTAGAGCATGATCCCGAAAAGTGGAACCCGGTTTTCGGATAAGATCATGCTCAAAGGAAAAATTTAGACCTTGATCCGATTCAATCGAATTGGATCAAGGTCTGGGCCTACCGGCTTCACAAATTCAACTGGTAACTCACCGGTATCCAGCGATGGCCGCCGGCTGATTTCTCGATAATGCCCAAAGCGGGAAACGGCATGTGGAAGCCGGCCACGTAGAGCCTGTCGGTCGCCGCCATATCGAGAATGCGCTTGCGGGTGGCAGCCGCCTTCTCCTTGTCATCGTCGACGTCGAGCGTCCATTCCGGACGCTGCACGGCGATAACATAGTGATTGCAGGTATCGGCCCAGATCAACAGCCGCTTGCCGGCGCTCTCTACGTGGAAAGCCAGCATTCCGGGCGAATGCCCCATGGCGTCGACGGCGTGAATGCCCGGAACGACTTCATCGCCGGGCTTGATGAAAATTGATTTATCGGCGAGCGGCACGGCCAGTTTCACGAACAATTCGCGATTGAACTTGCGCGCCTCGCGCACATTCTCGCCGCGCTTCCAGAAGTCGAACTCAGCCGCGCCGAACACGTAGCGCGCATTCGGATACACCGGCTTGCCGGCATCCAACAGACCGCCGATGTGGTCGGGGTGCCCGTGAGTGGTGACCACGACGTCGATGTCGCCCGGCTGATAACCGGCCTCCCGCAGCCGCTCGAGCAGATGACCGTCGACGGCACGATTGCGCAATTGCTCGAAATCGCGGCGCAGAAATCCGTTGCCGGTATCGAACAGCACCACCTGCTTGCCGGTGTTGACCAGGGTGGGCGTGAACGGGTGCACATAGCGGTTCGATTCAATCCCGTTTGCCGCACAGAGAGCACCGGCCTCGTCGGCGGAATGTTCGGGACCAAAGCTCGGATGCAAGCCTTCGCGGACCGCTTTGCTGTCGAGGATCGTCGCGACCTCGAACTCGCCGAATTTGAAGCGATAGATTGTCGGCTGCATTTCCCCTTGCAGTGAAGCTGGCACGTCAGTTCTCCCGACCGATGTGAAGTTGGCGGCGCGATGTTTCGCGCAATGGCGATGGCGTTAGATCATTGTTGGAGCACGATCCCTCGGGTCAAGCCCGAGGGCATGCTTTTCCGAAAACCGGTATCTACCCTCGGATCGAGTCCGAGGGCAGGCTTTTTCGGGATCATGCTCTAATGTCCCTCGAAGGCGATCAGTGTACGGACCGGCACGCCGAGCTTGCGCAGTTTCTCCGCCCCGCCGAGGTCCGGCAGATCGATGATGAAGCAGGCGGCAAGCACATTGGCGCCGATCTTCTGCAAGAGCTTGCAGGCGGCTTCCGCGGTGCCGCCGGTGGCGATGAGGTCGTCCACCAGGATCACACGCTCGTCTCGTTCGATCGCGTCTTCGTGCATCTCCATTTCGTCGATGCCGTACTCGAGCGAATAGCCGATGCTGACCCGCTTGAACGGCAGCTTGCCCTTCTTGCGGATGGGAACGAAGCCGGCGGAAACCTGGTGTGCCACCGCGCCGCCGAGAATAAAGCCGCGGGCCTCAATGCCGGCCACCTTGTCGATCTTGCCGCCGGCCCACGGCTGCACCAGCTCGTCCACGGCGCGGCGGAATGCCCGCGCGTTGCCCAGGAGCGTGGTGATATCGCGAAACATAATGCCGGGCTTCGGGTAATCCGGAATCGAGCGGATCGCAGCCCTCAGGTCGTTCTCAAGCACGGCGGTGGTCATCGTCGGAGCCCCAGTTCATCTGGAAAGGTCGCTTGCGGCCGACCGCACTCTGGCGAACCATGGCAGCGGACGCAACCGCGGAACGCGGGCTTCCTGTTCATGGCGGCGAGAGCGCTGGCCGCCAGCCTTTTGACCACGGCCGCTTCGTGCCGATGCGGCAACGGTCGCTCTGACCTGCCGCCAACGGACTTAAGCTCTGCCGTTACGCGGCGGTCCGCGGCTGCTGCGGGTCGGCAGGATGATGCACGTCGTGCCAAACCCTCTTCTTGGTAAAGTAAAGAAGGCCCGTGAACACGATCAGGAAAATCATCACCTGGAAGCCGAGCTGCTTGCGCTCATCAAGCTTGGGCTCGGACGCCCACATCAGGAAGGCGGCGACGTCACGTCCATATTGGTCGAGCGTCTCCGGGGTGCCGTCGGTGTATTTGACCTGCCCGTCGTGCAGCGGCGGCGGCATCTTGATGGCACCGCCGGGGAAATACTTGTTGTAGTAAGTCGCCGGAGGCAGGGCGAATCCGGCGGGCGGATTGGTGTAGCCGTTGATGATGGCGTGAATGTAGTCCGGCCCCTGCTCCTGATACATCGTGAAGGGATCGATCAGGAACCCGGCGAATCCTTCATTGTACTCGCGAGCCTTGGCGAGCGTGGACATGTCGGGCGGCAATCCGCCGCCCAGGGCGGCGCGCGCGGCCTGATCGTTGGCGAAGGGCGACGGGAAATAGTCGGAGATTTTGCCCGGCCGCTGGAACATCTGGCCCTGGTCGTTCGGCCCGTCGGTGACCTGGAAGGTCGCGGCGATCGCGGCTGCCTGCGCCTCGGTGAAGTGCGGGCCGCCGGGATCGGCAAGGTTGCGGAACGACAGGAGCTTCAGGCTGTGGCAGGTCGAGCAGACCTCGCGGTAAATTTTAAATCCGCGCTGCAGCTGTTGCGGATCGTACAGCCCGAACGGTCCGGAAAACGACCATTGCTGCGGTGTGGGGTTAGCCGCGGCCTCCTGCGCATAAGCCGATAGGCTTGCTGCGCCGGAGAATGCGGCCGCCAGCACGAACGCGGTGACGATGCTGCGATGGCTAGTCATGCCCTGCTCCCGCTCAGTCTTAACTAAACCTTGGCGCCCTTCGGCGGCGGTCCCGATGCACCAGCTGGGAGCCCTTTGGTCAGCACCGCTTCGGAGATCGACTTCGGCAGTGGCTTGGTCCGCTCGACCAGGCCGAGAAGCGGCAGGATGATGAAGAAGAACGCGAAGTAATAAGCAGTGAGCAGACGGGCGGCCAGCACGTAGCCGCCGACTGGTTCCTGCGAGCCGAGATAGCCGAGCCCGATCACGGCGGCGAAGAAGATCAGCAGGAACTGCCGATAGAGCGGCCGATAATTCGCCGAGCGCACCGCCGAGGTGTCGAGCCAAGGCATGAAGGCCAGCACGATGATGGACGCAGCAAGCGCGGTGACGCCGAGGAGCTTGCTCGGGATCGCGCGCAGGATGGCGTAGAACGGCAGATAGTACCATTCCGGCACGATATGGGTCGGCGTCTGGCTCGGGTTGGCCGGAATGTAATTGTCGGAATGGCCGAGGTAATTGGGAATGTAGAAGATGAAATAGGCAAACACGATGCAGAACACGCCGACGAAGAAGGCGTCCTTGACCGTCGCGTAGGGCGTGAACGCCACCGTGTCCTTTTCGTCCTTCGGCTCCACTCCGGTCGGGTTATTCTGACCGACCATGTGCAGCGCCCAGATATGCAGCACGACCACGCCGGCGATGACGAACGGCAGCAGGTAGTGCAGCGAATAGAAGCGATTGAGCGTCGGATTGCCGACCGCGAAGCCGCCCCACAGCCAGGTCACGATGCCATGGCCGACGGCGGGTATGGCCGAAAACAGGTTGGTGATGACGGTCGCCGCCCAGAAGCTCATCTGCCCCCAGGGCAGCACATAGCCCATGAAACCCGTGGCCACCATGAGCAGGAACAGGATGACGCCGAGGATCCACAGCACCTCGCGCGGCTCCTTGTAGGAGCCGTAATACATGCCGCGCGCGATATGGATGTAGACGGCGACGAAGAAGAACGAGGCGCCGGTGGCGTGAACGTAGCGCAGGAGCCAGCCGTAATTGACGTCGCGCATGATGCCTTCAACCGAATTGAAGGCAAGGTTGACGTTCGGCGTGTAGTGCATCGCCAGCACAATGCCGGTCACCATCTGCACGGCCAGCATAAAGGTGAGAATGCCGCCGAACGTCCACCAATAGTTCAGATTGCGCGGGGTCGGATAGGCAATGAACGAGGAATAGACGAGGCTCGCGATCGGCAGCCGCCGCTCCATCCATTTCATGAAGGGGCTTTGCGGCTGATAGGTGGGATGTCCGCTCATAGTCCAACCTTAAGCTTGGCCGATGACGCAAAAACGGAAAGAAAGTCGCGGCGCGTTGGCTCCGCCGTTGAGGTCACAGTCACCGTCCCGAACCCTCTTTCGTCTTACCGCTCGACCATCCGCGCTGCAAACTGCTGCCGCCCTACCATCCCACACCTGCCGGGAAGGCCGGGAAAGCGCAGTCGGTGGATGATCCGGTCGTGCCGTCCTGGGGAAGGTCGGCAGCGACGCAATCCGGCGGGGTTCTATTGGCACCCTTGCCGTCTCAGTGCAAGTCTCGTCAGTGCAAGTCTCGCCAGTGTCTCGTCCTGGCCCGCCCGCGAAAACCGATGCGCATCGCTCTCTATCAGCCCGATATTCCGCAGAACACCGGAACTATCCTGCGGCTTTGCGCCTGCCTGGGTATCGAGGCGCATATCATCGCACCGGCCGGATTTCCCACCTCCGATCGCGCCTTTCGCCGCGCCGGCATGGACTATCTCGATGCCGTCGCGCTCGTGCGGCACAGTTCATGGGAGGCCTTCGCGACGTGGCGGCGGGCGCAAGGCGTTCGGCTCCTGCTGTTCACCACTGCTGCGACATTATCGTACCTGGATTACCGCTATCGGGCCGACGACGTGCTGCTGTTCGGCCGCGAATCGGCAGGCGTACCGGCCGAGGTCCACGCCGCCGCGGAGGCTCGCCTCCGCATCCCGATTCGGCCCGGCCTGCGTTCGCTCAACGTCGCGGTCGCCGCCGCCATGGCCGCCGGCGAAGCCCTGCGGCAGACGGCGGCAGAACATTAATATTGGACCGGATCAGGGCACGCTTGCCAACATCTTAAGCGCGTGACCGGAATAGAGACGGACACTAAGGTTCGATGCATTAAAGTTCGACGGCCATGGAAACCGGGCAGATCGAGAAACGCAAAGAGCGCGCGCAAGCGTGGTTCGAGACGCTCCGCGATCGGATCATCACCGCGTTTGAGCAGGTGGAGAGCGCCCTGCCCGCCGGCGCTCCGCTGGCCGATCGCGCGCCAGGCCGCTTTGTGCGCAAGCCGTGGAGCCGCACCGACCACACCGGCTCCCCCGGTGGCGGCGGCGTCATGGCGATGATGCATGGCCGCGTGTTTGAGAAAGTCGGCGTCCATGTTTCCACGGTCTTCGGCGAGTTTGCGCCGGAATTCCGCAAGGAAATTCCCGGCGCCGCCGACGATCCGCGTTTTTTCGCCACCGGCATCTCACTGATCGCCCACCTGCAGAATCCGCACGTGCCGGCGGTGCATATGAACACGCGCTATGTGGTCACCACCAAGGCCTGGTTCGGCGGCGGCGCCGACCTCACGCCGGTGCTTGAACGGCGGCGCACCCAGAGCGACGCCGACACGCTTGCCTTCCATGCGGCCATGAAGGCCGCGTGTGATGCGCATGGCCCCGTTGCGCCTTACGCAAAGTTCAAAACCTGGTGCGACGAATATTTTTTTCTCAAGCATCGTGGCGAGATGCGCGGCATCGGCGGCATCTTTTACGATTGGCTGGACAGCGGCGATTTCGATGCCGACTTCGCCTTTACCCAGGAGGTCGGGGGCGCCTTTCTGGGCATTTATCCGGAACTGGTGCGCAGGAACTTTGCCACGCCGTGGACCGAGGCCGAGCGCGAGGAGCAGCTCGTGCGCCGCGGGCGCTACGTCGAGTTCAATTTGCTTTACGACCGCGGAACTATTTTCGGCCTGCGCACTGGCGGCAATGTCGAATCGATTCTCTCCTCCATGCCGCCAGTCGTGAAGTGGCCTTGAAGTTCCGAGGCGCCGCCGACCGCGCAGCCGCCTGCAATCCCTGCGAATAACGGTCGCAAGGCCGCATGACGAATAATCGTCACAAGCTCTCTCTAGGCTTTGCCCGTCCAATCCCCGAATAGAGGAGACGGCGAATGGCATTAGAGCCTGGCGATGTGGTCATGCTTAAATCCGGAGGTCATTCCATGACGGTCGTATCGGTCGACGAGGAGGACATCGATTGCCTGTGGATCGGCGACGATGGCCAAATGTTCCGGCAATCGATTCCCGCAGTTGCGCTGACGGTCGTCGAGGGCCTGGAAATCGACGAACCGGGCGAGACGGACACGAACGAAGACGAAGAAACGGAGGATGAGGAGGACGAGGACGAAGAAGAAGACGGGGACGAAGACGACGAGGACGACGAAGACGACGAGGACGATGAAGACGACGAAGACGAGGACGAAGACAAAGAGCGCCGCGCCAAAAGACGCTGACGCGAAAGCCGACAAGGCCACGGTCGCAGCGCTTTAGCCTCGCCGCCTGCGACCGCGGTGCCGGGTGCGCTCTACCTGAGCGCCCCGAAAATCATGATGCCGGCGCCTGCGATCACCACGGCGTCGAGGATGACCGTGTGCACGTGGACCGGCAGCCGCTCGACAATGCGGCGCGCAATGAAGGTCGAGCAGAAGCCGATCGCGCCGATCAACACTCCGATCACCAGCACAATCCTCGTAATCACGCCCGCATAGCCAAAGACCAAAAGCTTGATGACGCCGATGACCACCGACACCATGGCGTCGGTTGCGATCACCGCAGCGCCAGCAAGACCGGTGGCCATCAAGAGCGAGAGCAGGATCACCCCCGAACCGGTGGTGCCGCCCACCACGACGCCCCAGACGGCCGCGCCCGCCATATAGCCCTTCTCGCCGAGTTTGCGGCCGCGGCGGCCGAGAATGCGCCGTAGCGGCACGGTCGCGATCAAGGTCAGGCCGATCACCAGAGCCGCACCGCGCCCTGACAGCAGCGTGTAGAGCCAGGCGCCGAGCGCGCAGGTCGGCAAAGCACACAGCAACGCGACCAGGGCGCGGCGCGGATCCAATTGGCGGCGGAAGGCGACAATCCGCGCGGAGTTGGTGAACATCGCCGAAATCGCGATGATCGGCACCACCGGTTTAGCGCCCACCAGCGGCACCAGCACCAGCGGCATCAGAGCGCCGGTTCCGTAGCCGGTGATCCCGCCGGCGATGCCGGAAAAGGCCGCCAAGCCCACGATGAGCAGGAGCTGCAATAACGACACGTCCGGGATAAGGGGCATATTGCGAGGCTTTAGCCGGATTCGGCCGTTGACTTGCGACTATCGAGTTACGAGAACAGCACATACAGGTGCCGCGTGCCGAAGTCGCGTCAAGGCAGGCGCTGCGTGGCTGGGAGGTTTTCAGGCATGGATCTCGGAATTGCGGGCCGCAAGGCCATCGTCTGCGCCTCGAGCCGAGGGCTGGGCCGCGCCTGCGCCAAAGAGCTCGCTGAGGCCGGCTGCGAGGTCGTCGTCAACGGCCTCGACAAGGATCGCCTGGAGGCGACCGCGGCGGAATTGCGCAAGGAAACCGGCGCCAAGATCATTGCGGTTGCCGGTGACGTCGCCTCGCCGGACGGCCAGAAGGCGCTGTTCGCCGCCTGCCCCGAGCCGGATATTTTGGTCAACAACAATGCCGGTCCGCCGTTTCGCGATTTCCGCGACCTCGATCGGGATAAGATGATCGACGGCGTGATCGCCAACATGATCGTCGCCGTGGAGCTCGTGCAGAAGGTGATCGACCCGATGATCGCCAGGAAATTCGGCCGTATCGTCAACATCACCTCCGGATCGGTGAAGATGCCGCTGTTCGGCCTCGATCTGTCGTCGGGCGCGCGCGCCGGGCTGACCGCCTTCCTCGCCGGTGTTGCGCGCTCGGTTGCCGCCTCCAACGTCACCATCAATTTCATGCTGCCGGGGATTTTCGACACCGACCGTTTCCGTTCCAACGTCACCTCGACGGCGAAGAAACGCGGCATCAGTAACGAAGAGGCGTTGGCGCAGAACATCGAGTCGGTCCCTGCGCGCCGCCTCGGCACGCCCCAGGAGTTCGGCGCCACGTGCGCATTCCTCTGCTCGGCGCAGGCCGGTTACATCACCGGACAGAATATCCTCATCGACGGCGGGAGATTCCCCGGCGCGTTCTGAATATTGCTCCCTCGCTAGTGGAGCGGATTTGACATTCGCTGCCACCTAGCCGCTAACTCTTGAAGCGAATGTCAAATCCAAAAGCTCCACTAGAACTTATACTTGCTAGTGGTCCTTTGATTCTAACATTCGCATAAGAGCCTGCCGAACCGGATGCGAATGTTAGAATCGGACCACTAGCCACCGACTTAGGGAGATCTCTGATGAAACTCGTCCGTTACGGCGCGGCCGGCCGCGAAAAGCCCGGCATGATTGATGCGCAGGGGCGCATTCGCGATCTGTCGAAAATCGTCCCCGATATCGCCGGCGATGCGCTCTCGTCCAAGGGACTGGCCAAGCTGCGCAAGCTCAATCCGGAGAAGCTGCCGCTGGTGAAAGGCAAGCCGCGCATTGGCCCCTGTGTGGGCGAGGTCGGCAATTTCATCGCCATCGGCCTCAACTATTCCGACCACGCCGCCGAGGCCGGCATGGCGATCCCGAAAGAGCCGATCATCTTCAACAAGGCCCCGTCATGCATTTGCGGGCCGAACGACGACACCATGATGCCCAAGGGCTCCACCAAGCTGGACTGGGAAGTGGAACTCGGCATCGTCATCGGCAGCCGCGCGCGCTATCTGTCGAAAGACAAGGCGCTCGACGTGGTCGCCGGCTATTGTCTCGCCAACGACGTCTCCGAGCGCGTCTTTCAGATCGAGCGCGCCGGCCAATGGACCAAGGGCAAGGGCTGCGAGACCTTCGGGCCGCTCGGGCCGTGGCTCGTGACCAAAGACGAGATCAAAAACCCGCAAAATCTCGATATGTGGCTCGACGTCAACGACGAGAAACGCCAGCGCGGCAATACTTCGACCATGATTTTCGATTGCCGCCACATCGTGTGGGTCTGCTCACAATATTTCGTCATGGAGCCAGGTGACGTCATCATCACCGGTACGCCGCCCGGCGTGGGACTTGGCATGAAGCCGGAACCGAAATTCCTCAAGGCCGGCGACGTGGTGACGCTCGGCATCGACGGGCTTGGCGAGCAACGGCAGAAGGTCGTGAAGGCCAAGGCGTGACCGCGATAGCGCATGATCCGGAAAAGTGTGGAGCGGTTTTCCGAAAAGATCATGCGCAAACAAAGAGCTAAAGCGCGATGATGATTCATCCTCAAATCATCGCGCTTTAGTCCGCCGCGATCAATCTTTCCTCAAGAGCGGCGCCGGCGGCGGCGCGCCGAGCGCAAAGTTAAGGCCGATCTGGCCGCCGTAATAGGTCACTTGGCTCTGACCGAATTCGCTGTTGAAGCTCGCATAGGCCGTCACGCCCGGGCGCAGGGTCACAGTTGTTCCGAGTGTGGCCGTTCCCCAATCGCTGCCGAGAACGACTGCAGGCAGCGAAAAGCCGGGCGCCGCGATCGTCGTCAGCGATGCGGTCACCAGGCGATTGTAGGGTTCAAGTTCGTGATTCCAGACGAGCTTGGCATAGGGCTGCCAGATGCCGAAGGTCGTGCTCGCCTGATAACCGAGTTCGGTGACCGCGGAATCGCGCACCTGACCCGCGAATGACAGCGCGGTGAAGCCGCCCGTTGCGTCGCCGCC
Organism: Xanthobacteraceae bacterium; assembly: GCA_030044555.1. GTDB lineage: Bacteria > Pseudomonadota > Alphaproteobacteria > Rhizobiales > Xanthobacteraceae > BOG-931. Next base: position 25,348 of record JASHVN010000108.1, read on the forward strand.
GAACGGGTCCGTCTCCCTAAAGCCGTTGACGTCGACCTTTTGCAGCAGAATGCCGCCGACCGGCCCGTGCGTGATATACAACCCGCCTGGCGCCGCCGCCGGCGCTTTTGTCGGCATCGGCGAAGGTGTCCATCCGCGCCCAAGCGCGGAAATGAAATTGTAGCCGATCTCCGCGGCAAACGACGCGTTTTCGCCGTTGGTGCTGCCGGTATTGGACACTGTCGTGATGCCGATCGGCACAATGCGGTCGGTGTTGTAGTGGAGCCCGCCGTAGCTCGCGATCGCGTCGAACCATATCGGATGGCCGACGTAAGCCGCGTAGCCGCTCACCGCATATTCGTTTTGCCGGAAATTGCCGCCGAGGCTGAAGCTTTGCGTCGTGGTGCCGACCGACACCGCACCGCCCACCAGCCAATCGGGAAACCAGAGATAATCGGCGCCAACCGTCACCATGCCGGGTGTGCCGGGATCGCTGGGAAAGCCCGGAAAAGAATTGTCCATGGTCAGCGATGAAATATCGCCGCTGATCCAGGCGTTGAAGGTGCCGACCGCGCGGTGACGCTCCGAAATCGAAATTTGCTGGAAGATCGTGTCGACCAAGGCGGTCCGCGTCTTTATCGGCGCTTCCGCGAGGTATGACATCTCGCTTGGCGCGGTGATCAGGCTGTAATCGTAATCCGCCTCCATCAACTGACCGGCGGCCGACAGATGCTCGTCATCGGCATAGAGGCTGGTGAACTCCGAGGTCGCCGACCGAAGATACGCATAACTGTTCGAAGGTGTTGTCGTATTTGCGCACCACTGCGCCCACCCCGTTTGGGGACCGGAGCCTGTCCACACACACGCGGAGCCGGTGCCGGTCCCGGTGACGCCGGCGCTCACGGTCGACGGTGTAAAGCCGAAGAGCGCCGGATTGAATTGCGCGGCGGCGACGACCGCGCGGACATCGGACGGGATAAACCTGACACCGTCGGCCGCCAGTTGCGACCACAGCGTCTGAGTTTGTAAGTTGTTGAGTGAGTTCGTCGTGGTGAGGCCGATCGAATGCACGACGATATACTGTGCACCCGCAGCCTGAAGGCTGGCGACCGCTGCAGCAAGAGTCTGCGCTTGGCCAGTGACGTAGGCTTGTTCCTGCGCCGCCGAGAGCTTGTCGTCGGTCGCGAACGTACTGTCATTTCCCCCCGAACTAATCAAATAAAGCGCATTTGGGTTGGCACGACCGCCGTTGGTGCTGAGGTAATTAGCGATCTGCTGAACGGTTGAAGGCAAGTTTGCGTTTACGGGCGCAGTATGCGGGGTGTTTTCGACGCCCGTTTCGGTTAGATTGCCGAGATTGAAATTGGTCGCGTTGGCTGCATCGAGCGAACCCGATATGGCGTAATTGGTGCCGCCTGGTTGATCGGCGGGGATGGCCGTCAGACCGAAAAGCGAGGCCAGTATTTGGGAGTTACTGAGATTGCCGGCCCCGACTGGCGCCCCATTTGTTCCGTGGGCTATTGCAGCCTCAATGACTGCGTTCTTCTTTGCACTGCTGGTCGAACCGCCGCTGGCGAGCCAAGCTTGCCACCAGCCGCTATCGATCGTGCTATCACCGAACCCGATGAACTGGTTGAAGTTTTGTGCCTCGGCCGCGTTGCACAAGACTGCCAGCGGAGCGGCAATGAGCACCGCGGCGCTCACGCACGACAACAACTGCACTCGCAATTTCATTACTTACCCCCTTCGTGGTGCACGATCGACGTACTGTCACTTCGATGATTGCGGTGGAGGCGTGTGAGCCGAGCCAAGCATCGGCAGCTCTTTGGATTGCGGCGCCAGGGCCGATGTAGCGCGTGTCCGGCTGGCGGCTCATGTTCTCAAACTCGCAGGAACCGACGCTAATTAAGCGTACGTGGGGCAACGCGATCAGTGTGTGCACCTATCCTAGGCAACGCCACGTCAATGCACCGTCACGCCCACGTCAAAGGAATCCTTGTGTGTCGCGAGGCGCTTAGAGGGCACGGAGTGGCTCGGTGAGCGAGCTACAATGCTGATGACAGCTATTTGCATTCAATCACTTCAGGATGATGTCCGCCAATGATGCGTGGACGGCTTCCCCCCGGGCACGTGAGTGCCAAGGATATGTGAAGCCTTATGTGAAGCGGCATAAGAACGACGCTGTTAACGCCGAGGCGATCTGCGAAGCGGTCACCAGGCCGAACATGCGGTTCGTCGCGACCAAGACACAAGAGCACCGGAGTTGCCGGCACTGCATCGTACCGGTCACTTGTTCATCCGCCAGCAAGCGTCGGTGATCAACATCATCCGCGCGTTCTGGCGGAGTTCGGAATCGTCATGCACAAACGTCGCTCCTGGCACTTCGCCGACCCGGTATGGCAGGGGCAAACCGGTCTTTATCGGAAGCGACCTAATGTCCGCTTTGTGCCAGGAGCTGCCGTGAGCCGATGCGGCAAACGGGCGCTTTAGCGACCGAATTGCCGATCTCAGCAAAGTCGGGATGTTGATGATGCGTCGGCATGAACCAAATTTCTGCGTAGCCGTATCGCCACACCATTCGGCTTTTATACCGGCGAACCTAACGACCTCACCCCATTTCTTGATATCGCTCGCAATCAATGCGCCGAATTGGTCAGGCGTCATCGGGATCGGTGTGTCTCCTAGAGTGGCGAGTTGCGACAACACCTTGGGATAGTCGAGCGCGGCGTTGATCTCGTGGTTAAGTGTTGCAACGATTTCGGCCGGCGTGCTGCTGAGAGCGACAGCAATCAGAGGAATGGCCGCAAGACAAGCCGCCCGCGCGGATGATGCCGAAGCTGAACGGTATCCCATAGCCCCTCACGGGATCCGAAGGCTGTAAAGCTCAGAATATCTTATCTAACAAGACTTTTATGTTGCGGAAACGCAACATGCGGCCACTTACGTGAAATATTTTGAATCTGAGAAATTAGAGCATGATCCCGAAAAAGCCTGCGCTCGGACTCGATCCGAGGGTGGAAACCGGTTTCGGAAAAGATCATGTTCAAAGGAAAAATCGAGACCTTGATCCGATTCAATCGAATTGGATCAAGGTCTAGGTGACCGCCTACCCCTGCCTCGCCTCCAGTATCGCCTGCAGCGAAATGCGCGACCAGGCGGAGATCTTGTCGCGAAACGCCACATAGGCGTCGCGCACCTTGTGCGCGTTCGCGCTCTTGCCGGCGAGCTCGCTGAGCACGTCGCTCGATTGTGCCCGCGCCGCGGCGATGAGGTCGGCGGGAAAGGCGCGCAGCTGCACGCGATCGCGCGCCTTGAGAACGCTCAGCGCCTCGATGTTGAGCCGCTCCATCTCGGCGAGCGCGAACGAGGCTTCAGCCGCGCAGGCGTCGGTGACGATCGCTTTAAGCTCGGCATCGAGTGTCTGCCACGCTTTCAAAGAGACGATGCACTCGCCGGTGCCGTTCGGCTTGTTGAAGCCGGGCCCGTAATAGAACGGCGCGAAGCGATAAAGCCCGAGCGCGATATCGGAACCGGGGCCGACGAATTCGGCGGCGTCGAGCACGCCCGATTGCAGCGCTACCAGGATCTCGCTGGGCGCCGTCGTCTGCGGCAGCGCGCCAAGCTCCCGATAGACTTCGCCGCCCAGGCCAAGCGCGCGGATTTTCAGGCCGTGTACATCGCCGAGACTCTTGATCTCGTGGCGAAACCAGCCGCCCATGCACACGCCGGTATTGCCGCCCATGAACGGCTTGACGCCGAACGGCGCGTAAATCTCGTCCCACAAGGCCTGGCCGCCGCCGGCGCCAATCCAGGCGACGTGCTCGTTGGGCGTGAGCCCGAACGGCACCGTGGTGAAGAACGAAGCGGCCGGCTCCTTGCCCTGCCAGTAGAACGCGGCGCTATGCCCCATCTCGGCAACACCGGAGCCGACGGCGTCGAGCACCTCGAAGGCAGGGACGATTTCGCCCGCAGCCGACACCGAGATTTCGAGGCGGCCGCCGGAAAGCGCGGCAATGCGCTGAGCGATGCGCTCCGCCGACATGCCGGGGCCAGGCAGCCGCTTCGGCCACGATGTCACCATGCGCCAGCGCAGCTTTTGCTCTTGCGCCAAAGCCGGCGCGGCCAGCGCACCGGCAGGTCCGCTTGCCAGTCCGCTGGCCAGTCCCAACGCGCCGCCGCGCGCCAGATTGCGGCGCGTGAACTTTCTCATCGAACGCTCCCGTCGCGGTCGCGGCCGCATCCAAGCAATAGGTCTGCGGCATTAAGCCGTTCTGCAAACACCCGCGCTCCCCTCCACAAAAGCCGGCATGGTCCTGTCAAGACCTTGCACCGTCAAGCCTTTTCGGACAGAGGTGGGCAATACCAATAACCCAGAGTGGGAGTCGTCCATGGGAACAGCGAATTTCGGCATCGCCGGTATGGATTGGCAGCAGCGTGTCAATTGGGACCGCCTGCGCGAGTACCGTATCGAACGCGCGCGGCAGATGATGAAGAAGCACAAGCTCGGCGCGCTGCTGTGCATGTACGACGAGAACGTGCGCTACATCACCGGCACGCTCACCCCCGGCTGGAACCGGCTCAAGCCGGGACTGCGCTATGCCATGCTGTGCGGCGACGGCCGCCCGGTGCTGTTCGAGCAGGGCGACCTCGGCTTTCAGATCGAGCGGCACTCGCCGTGGATCCCGAAAGAGAACGTGCGGCACTCGTTCGCCTGGATCAAAGGCGCGGCCGGCCCTGCCGCCACCCAGCAGGTGAAAAAGTTCACCAAGGCGGTGAAGCAGGCCATGGCGGACAATGGCGTCGCCGGCGAGAAGCTCGGCTGCGACTTCATCGACATCAACATGCTCAACATCTTCAGGGAAGAAAATATCAATTGGGCCGACGGCATGACGCCGATGATGGAGGCGCGCGCGGTCAAGAGCCCCGATGAGCAGGAATGCTTCCGCATCGTCGGCGCCATCGGCGACGCCACCCATTGGGAGTGCATGAAATTCTTGCGCCCCGGCATCACCGAGAACCAGGTGACCGCGCACCTGATGCAATACCTCTACAACATCCCCGGCATGGAAGACGTCGAGGACGTCATCGTCTCCTCCGGCCCCAATACCTGGCCGAACTGGCGCAATTTCTCCGACCGCATCATCCAGCCCGGCGACATCGTGTTCATGGATTTGGCGGCGTTGACCTGGAACGGCTACAAGTCCTGCTATTATCGTACCTATTGCGTGGGCAAGGAGCCGACCCAGGAGCAGAAAGAGACCTACAACATCGCGCTCAAATGGCTCTACGATTCGATCGGCGCAGTGAAGGTCGGCGCCACCACGCGCGACATTGCGATGCAATGGCCGTCGGCGATGGAGACCTGGGGCTACGAGGACGAGGACCAGGCCGCCGCCAATCTGTGGGGCCACGGGCTCGGGCTTGCCCAATACGATCCGCCGGTTATTTCCCGCATCTGGTCGCTCGACCATCCGATCGAGATTCAGGAAGGCATGACCTTCGCGCTGGAGACGCAGCACGGGAAAAAGTACCGCTACGGCGTGCGCATCGAGGAAATGCTGATCGTGCACAAGAACGAGATCGAGATCGTCTCCAACTTCCCGGTCAAGCAAATCACCGTGGTGGATCCGCTGCCGGGATATGGAGATCATGTGAGATAGCGATCGCGCGAAACCTTGTACCGTCGTCCTGAGGTGCGAGTGAAACGAGCCTCGAAGGATGAACGGCCGAGGCGCTAGGGCTGTCGCCCTTCGAGGCTCGGCCTTCGGCCGAGCGCCTCAGGGTGACGGGTTTGAGGCATGAGTTAATGGTGTCCTCGTTCATCCTTCCCCTCTCCGCCCCCGCCGCTCGGCAAGCCGAGCGCGTCGGGCCGAAGGCGGCAAATCTGGCGCGGCTCGCCCGGGCCGGGCTGCCGACGCCCGGCGGCTTTTGCATCACCGCGCAGGCGTATTACCGGCAGATCCAGCATCTCGGCATCGCCGACATGGTGCGCGCCTATGCGGGCGCTGATCAGACCACGCAGCGCAAGCTCTCGGTCGAAATCAGATTAGCGCTTTATCAGAGCGATCTCGCGCCGGATTTACTCGCGGAAATTCTCGCCGCATGGTGGGAGCAACAAA
>JASHVN010000697.1 GCA_030044555.1 Xanthobacteraceae bacterium
GCGCTCCACCGCGGCACTCGCCAGGTTTTGACGCCTGGCTCAGCTTCGGGCCCGCGCTTCATGAGAGCGCGAATGGGTATGACTATTCCGCTCCCCGGGCAGCGAGTTCCTCGCGGGCCGGTCGTAGTGCCAGCCGGGCGGGGTCCCGAAGCCGCCCGGGAGCGGTGTGCGAGACCGCGCGCGGGCTTCCGCGCTCACTCCGCCCTCAAGATCGCATCCGGAAAGCGCCCTTTCGGCGAGCGGAGCGGCGCGCTTCTACCCCGTGCGCGACAATTGTCAAGTATTGTCTCGATTCTGGATACATGCCCTTGATTGAGCGGCGTTTTTCGCTACGGGCTCTTGATCGCGGCGCAGCTTGGGGGCGAGCAAATCGTGCGAATCTAAAGAATCATAAGCGCGTCATTGCCGGGCCGGACCCGGGCGGCCGGGCATGACGGGTCAGCACCATTGTTGCTCCCTGAAAATATGCCCGGGGCAAGTGTGACCCCGGGCATCAAGTTTTTGGGAGCATTGGAGGATGGATCAGTAGCGCGCCTCGACCGGACCGTTCCCGAGGCCGAAGCCGCCGAAGTGATAGTCGATGCCGATGCGCGCGATGTTGTCGTGGAAGCGGATGTGCTGGGTGATGCCGAGCGGCTGTGACAAGTTCGCGGTGCCCAAATCCATGTACAGATATTCGACCTTAAACGACCAGCGCGGGAGGAACATGTATTCGACGCCGCCGCCGGCGGTCCAGCCGAAGCGCGTGGCCGAGTCGGACGCCGTCGCTGTGCCGAACGGCGTCGCGAGCGTAAATGCCGAGTTCACGTTTCCGTAAGCCGCGCCGCCGGTGCCGTAAAGGAGCCAATTGTTGGCGGGCGTAAAACCGAGGCGGCCGCGCGTGGTGCCGAACCAGGTCTCTTTGTCGGTCTGGGTGAGACTAATGCCGCCCAACGGCGTTGCGACCGCGGCAAGCGTAAGCGAATCGCGCTGACCGGATGCTTGGATGTCGGTCTCGATGCCGAATACCCAGTTATTGGTCTGCCAATTGTACCCCAATTGGCCGCCGCCGATGACGCCATCGGGGCGGGTCGAGTCGGTGAAAAATGCCGGGAAGCCGGGAGCGTCAAAGCTGCTGTGCGCGTTGCCCCAACTGCCGCCGACGTTGGCGCCGATATAGAAGCCGCACCAAATGCACTCCGGCGGTGGCGGCGCAGGCGGCGCCTTGACGGGCAATTCGGCAGCGAGAACCGGCGTAGCCATGAGCGTAAGCGTCGCTGCAAGAGCCGAAACCTTTTTCATCTGTCCCCCTTGACCTGATAGGTCGTGACCCGCGATTTGTTTGCTCAGACGCAATACTAAAAGGTACGCAATACTGACGTTACGCAATACTAAGGTCAGACAAGTGGGGTTGTGCGCGTTTCCACGCGGGGTTGAAATCCGTAAAAATACCGGGCGGCTCGGGGGCGCATCAGAGAAAAATTCGATTCAGTTCCTTGATGTGTCTTTGTAGTGACAGTCGCCTTTGCGGCTTAAGTCGTCTTTGTGACTTAAGGGCCGCGTCGTTTTCCAAGGCGGCCTCTGCACCGGCGCCGGTGTTCGCGATTGCGAAGCTGATCAGGTGCTTGCGTCGGCGCAACCCCGTGGACCCTCCCGGGTTTACCGGATAGGCGAATCAGACGTTTCTTGATTTTTGACCGCGAAGCCCGTGGAGCGGATTTGACATTCGCGACCCACCCAGCCGCCAGCCTCTTGAAGCGAATGTCAAATCCAAAGTTCCACCAGCACTTATATTTTCCAGTGATCCTTTGATTCCAGCATTCGCATGAGAGGCTGCCGAAATGGGATGCGAATGTTAGAATCGGATCACTAGAGCATGATCCCGAAAAGCTTGCCCTCGGACGTGATCCGAGGGTGGATACCGGTTTTCGGAAAAGATCATGCTCCAACCATAAGCTAGAGCAGAATGGCGATTCAAATAAAACCCATTCTGCTCTGGTGCAGCGCGGGAGGCGAGGTTGCCCGATAGTTCCCGTTCTGAAACTCCGGTTGTGACGAGAATGCTCTTTCGTCACTCGGAATTCTCCGCAGCTGAAACCGAGGCCATTCGCCAGCTCGTCGGCCACTCCATTGCCGCGGTCGAACGCGAACTGATTTGCGAAACGCTGGTCCGGCGCGGCGGCAACCGGACTCATGCCGCCACCATCCTTGGCATTTCGATCCGGGCGCTGCGCAACAAGATCCGGACGTACCGGATGCGCGGCCGAGGAATCCCCGAGCCTGGCCCCTGTTGCCGACCGGATCTCGAGGCCGAAGCCGGCCGCTGAACCCCGCGGCTAGAGCCCTCGAACGGGAAGTCATCGGACAACCCTCGGGACAACCCTCGGCATCGTCATGCCCGGCCACCGGGGCCCGGCCTTCGGCCGGCCCGCGTGCGTGCTTGTGCCGGGCATCCACGTCTGCTGCGCAGCCCAACAGATAAACGCGTGGATGGCCGGGGCGAGTGTTTAGCCCGGCCATGACGAACTCGGGCGCACCGCGCGATCTTTTGGTTGCTACGTCCGCCGGCTATGTCTGAATGAGCTGCTCGCGTATGGCATAGCGAACAACTTCTGCAATCGAATGCAGATGGAGCTTGCGCATACCCGCGGCGCGATGGGTTTCGACCGTTCTGGTGCTTATGCCGAGCATCAGCGCGATTTCCTTGCTGCGGCGGCCTTGGGCGATCAGCCGCAATATTTCGCGCTCGCGCGTGGTCAGGTGCGATCGATTCTCGCCGACGCGCAGCAGTTTTTCGGTTACCGAGCCCGAATAGTATCCGCGATGCTGGGCCAGCGCCTCCACAGCGTCGATTATTTGCTCGTCGGGCGCCGATTTCAGCAGGTAACCGCCCGCACCGGCGCGCAGGCATTCGCGCATGATGTCTTCGTTGCTTTCCGCGGTGAAGATCAGGATTTCCGTACCCGGCGTTGCCTTGCGAATTTGCCGCGTTGCTTCAATGCCGTTGATGCCGGGCATGTTGACGCTCATGATGGCAACGTCGGGCTTGGCCTGAATCGCCAGCTTGATCGCCTCGATCCCGTTCTCCGCTTCGCCGCAGATGAAAAAATCTCTGCGCGCACGCAGGAGACTGCGTAGACCGCCCCTGATCAGAACATGGTGGTCCGCCAGAAAAATGCGCACCATTTTTTTGCGGCGATGAGCCGCCCCCATCCCCGCTTGCCCAAGCCAAGCGAGTGAATCGCCTCACTACTTAAGGTTTAACTCTTAAGGTTTCATCCTGGCAATTTTGCGGCTGCGGTCGGTTATTTGCTCGTGTCTGTGGATAACGTGTCAGCTAAACCAATCAAATTTATTTGTTTGTTACGCCCGCGAATATTTTGCGGAGTGTCGGGTTTCGAACGTAAGCGAACCGCGGTGAACAAATTCAGCTTCGCGGGTTCTCAGCTGAGCGCCCGCGGTGAAGCGTGGCATCAGAACGATACTCGCATAGGATATTCGTCCATGAAGAACGGTGCAACGGCATTATGGCTGATGCGTCCGGGATCTGACCATCAGACCGGAACTGATCGCCAAGCCTTATCATCGGACCAGATCCAGTCATCAGAAGAGGCGGACAAGCGCTCAGCGGATCGGATTGGCAGACGTTTTATCGGGATGGGAGCTTAGTGGGCGACCGGGTTGCCGAGGTGGGCAATGACCCTCGCGAGATCTGATCTTTGCCGCCGGTCTGATCGTTGCGGCCGGCGTGATCTTTGCTGCCGGGTTTTGGCGAGAAGGCTTGAGAGATGCGTTTTGACGATTGCCTCCGGCAGACCGAGGACCTTTGCCGCCTCCGCCACGACGCCGAACGCGATGATGCAGAACATGACGGCAAGTTCGGTCGGTGTCAGACGGAACTGCCTGGCAATGAGATCCGGAAGGGCCGATGGGCCCGGCGCCACCTTCCGGTTGCGGCCGCCCGTCCCCGGCCGATCGACCGTCCCGCCAGCCAAGGCCGCTCAAAATTCAAACTGAGACACGGGAATCTGCCCGATTGGTTCGTAATTTGTCGATCAAACAAAGCCAGGGGCAGCCGTGGCGACCGACGGCACTTTGGCGGTTCAAGTTCCAGATCCGGGTATCAGCCGAGGCTTTTTAAAATCATCGCCGCCGCTTGCAGCTCGGCGAAACGGAAGCCGCGGCGCTCGAGCGCCAGTTCATCGCGGCCCCACTGCTCCATATTCCAGTCTTCGTCGATATTGGCCGCCGCCCAGGCGTCCTCCGCCGAGAAAAAGCCGTGCGCCAGCGCCAGCGCGATCAGCGCCGAGCCGGTCAGCGTCGTCACCGCGTGGATGGCGCCGAGCCGCCACGGCTCGCGGGGAATGGCAGCGCGCGCGGCCGTGAGCGCTGCTTCGGGCTGGGCGACGTGCACGATGCCCTGCCCTAGCTTGAACTCGGCGCCCAGCTTTTGCCGCGCCCAAACAAGCACCGGGTCCCAATGCTGCGCCTGGCGCTCGATGAGTCCACGCGGCGCGCCGGCGCGATAGAATAAAAGATCCGACGCCAGATACTTTTCGATTTCGGCCGCAACCGGGTCCGGTTTGTCGGCAACGCCATCGACGATCGCATTGGCAAGGCGCGTCAGCGGCATCTTGGCCGGAGCAATCACGTCGTGCTGCGCATCCCACTCCGCGGCGATGGCCTGCGCAAGCGCTTGCGTCGGCGCGGCGAGAAGGCGGCGCGCCGGCGTGTGCACCGGCTTGCCATCAAGCTGCACGGCATGGCCTTGCGCGACCGCGGCAATGTTGGCCTTTCCGTAGAAGCGGCTGCGCAACGCCGCCCGCGTGCTGCGGCGCGCGGCCTCGATGGGATTGTCCGGCACGGACGTCTCGGGCGGTTTGCTCATGGAAACCGGATTGGAACGTTGGATTACGAAAACATAATCATTGCCATTGCTGCTCTGCGGAAGCCTTTTGCCGCAACGCACAATTTACAATGCATTCAACAGCTTGCCGTGGCCAGTGGAAACCTCGCGAGATCACCGCGACCGGCGGCCGCGGCCGCCGGCGGCGGCTAAACCTTGTAAAGCACAAGGTGCGACAAAAGCTCTTTATAAAGGGCACAGGCGGTGGAAATCCGTAGCTCCCTCGACTAGGATATCCGTCCGGAATCGGTGACGGAGCCAACAAGCCGTCGGGGCAGCCGATCCGCGCAGCAGCGCCGTACGCGTACCGCTTGAGCGCAGGCTGCGTGCACGAGGAGTCAATGAAACCTACCGACATTTCGGTCCCCGACTATTTCCACAAAGTGGTTGATTGTCAGTGGGCCTGCCCGGCGCATACGCCGGTTCCCGAATACATCCGATTGATCGCGGCGGGCCGCTACAGCGACGCCTACATGATCAATTGGGAATCCAACGTCTTTCCAGGAATTTTAGGACGCACCTGCGACCGGCCCTGCGAGCCGGCCTGTCGGCGCGGCCGCGTCGAGAAGGACCCGGTGGCGATCTGCCGATTGAAGCGCGTCGCCGCCGACTTCAAGGACGACATCCGTGGCCGCCTGCCGAAGCCGGTGAAGCAAAAGAACGGCAAGCGCATCGCGCTGGTGGGCGGCGGCCCTGCGTCGCTCGCGGTGGCGCGGGATCTCGCGCCGATGGGCTACGAATGCGTCGTGTTCGATCAGGATCCGCAATCCGGCGGCATGATGCGCACGCAGATTCCGAAATTCCGCCTGCCGGAAAGCGTGCTCGACGAGGAATGCCAGTACATCCTCGATCTCGGCATCGAATTCATCGGCGGCAAGCGCATCGACAGCCTGAAGGCGCTGCTTGCCGAGAACTTCGACGCGATCTTTGTCGGCTGCGGCGCGCCGCGCGGACGCGATCTCGACATTCCCGGCCGCAAGGAAGCGGCCCAGAACGTCCATATCGGCATCGACTGGCTCTCCAGCGTCTCCTTCGGCCACATCGACAAGATCGGCAAGCGCGTGATCGTGCTCGGCGGCGGCAATACCGCCATGGATTGCTGCCGCTCCTCGCGCCGGCTCGGCGGCGAAGAGGTGAAAGTCGTCGTCCGCTCCGGCTTCGAGGAAATGAAGGCGTCTCCCTGGGAGAAGGAAGACGCCATGCACGAGGACATTCCGATCCTCAATTTCCTCGTGCCCAAGGAATTCACCCACGACAACGGCAAGCTCACCGGAATCGTCTTCGAGAAGGTCAAGGCGGAATACGACGCCAAGGGCCGGCGCAATCTGGTGCCGACCGGCGAGCCCGACCAGCACATTGAGTGCGATGACGTACTGGTCGCCGTCGGCCAGGAAAACGCCTTCCCCTGGATCGAGCGCGATTGCGGCATCGAATTCGACAAGTGGGACATGCCCAAGGTCGATCCGAAAACGATGGCCTCGACCCATCCGAAGATCTTTTTCGGCGGCGACGCCGCCTTCGGCCCGAAGAACATCATCTGGGCGGTGGCGCACGGCCACGAGGCCGCCATTTCGATCGATCGCTTCTGCCGCGGCGAGGACATCAATGTGCGTCCCGCGCCGCAAGTGGCGGTCTCGAGCCAAAAAATGGGCATCCACGAGTGGTCTTACGACAACGAGATCGCGCCCGATAAGCGTTACCGGGTGCCGCATCGCGACAAGGTCGTGGCGCTGCGCGACATCAAGGCCGAGGTCGAACTCGGCTACGACGTCGAGCTGGCACTGAAGGAAGCGGATCGCTGCCTGAATTGCGACGTGCAGACCGTCTTCACCGGCGAGCTTTGCATCGAGTGCGACGCCTGCGTCGACATCTGCCCGATGGATTGCATCACGTTCACGCAGAACGGTGACGAAACCGACTTGCGCGCGCGGCTGCAGGCGCCGGCCAAGAACCACAACCAGGACCTCTATATCGGCAGCGATCTGAAAACCGGCCGCGTCATGGTCAAGGACGAGGACGTGTGCCTGCATTGCGGCCTGTGCGCCGAGCGCTGCCCCACCGGCGCCTGGGACATGCAGAAATACCTGATCGACATGACTCACGCGGAACAAGCATGCCAACAGCAAAAACAATCAGCAGCGTAAACGATTTCGTCGTCCGCTTCGCCAACGTCAACGGCTCGGGCTCGGCCAGCGCCAACGAGCTGTTCGCCCGATCCATCCTGCGCATGGGCGTGCCGGTGTCGCCGCGCAACATCTTCCCCTCGAACATCCAGGGCCTGCCGACCTGGTACGAAGTGCGCATCTCCGAGGCCGGCCATCTCGGCGCGCGGGGCGGCTACGACATGATGGTGGCGATGAACCCGCAGACCTGGGACAAGGACATCGCCGGCATCGAGCCGGGCGGCTATCTGCTCTACGATTCGACCAAGCCGCTGCCGAAGTCGAAATTCCGCGGCGACATCAACGTGATCGGCGTGCCGCTCACGGCCATCACCAACTCGACCTACTCGGACCCGCGGCAGCGGCAGCTGTTCAAGAACATCATCTATCTGGGCGCGCTCTCGGCCTTGCTCGACATCGATCCGAAGGTCATCGAGAAGCTCATCGGCGAACAGTACAAGGGCAAGGAAAAGCTTCTGTCGTCGAACGTCCATGCGCTGCATCTGGGCCGCGACTATGCGCTGCAAAACCTGAAATGCCCGATCGGGCTGCGGGTGCAGAAGGCCGACAAGGTCGGCGACCGCATCTTCATCGAAGGCAATTCCGCAGCCGCGCTCGGCGCGGTCTATGGCGGCGCCTCGGTCTGCGCCTGGTACCCGATCACGCCGTCGTCCTCGCTGGCCGACGCCTTCACCAGCCATTGCAAACGGCTGCGCCACGATGGCGAGACCAAGAAGGCCAAATACGCCATCGTGCAGGGCGAGGACGAGCTCGCCTCGATCGGCATCGTGATCGGCGCCGGCTGGAACGGCGCCCGCGCCTTCACGGCGACCTCCGGCCCCGGCATCTCGCTGATGCAGGAATTCATCGGGCTGTCCTACTTCGCCGAGATTCCGGCCGTGATCATGGACGTGCAGCGCGCCGGGCCCTCGACGGGCATGCCGACGCGCACCCAGCAATGCGACATCATCAGCGCTGCTTACGCCTCGCACGGCGACACCAAGCACGTGCTCCTTTTCCCCGAGGACCCGGCCGAAGCCTTCGAAATGGCGGCGCAGGCGTTCGATCTCGCCGAGCGGCTGCAGACCACGATCTTCCTCATGCTCGATCTCGACATCGGCATGAACCACCGGCTGTGCCATTCGCTGAAATGGGACGACGCCAAGCAATATGACCGCGGCAAGGTGATGACCGCCGAGATGCTGGAGAGCGGAACGGATTTCGGCCGCTATCTCGATGTCGACGGCGACGGCATTCCCTACCGCACCTATCCGGGCACGCATCCGACCAAGGGCTCGTTCTTCACCCGCGGCACTTCGCGCGACCCTTATGCGCGCTACACCGAGGAAGGCGCGGCCTATCAGGACAACATGCAGCGGCTCCTGCGCAAGTTCGAGACCGCCAAGGATCTGGTGCCGCGCCCGCTGCAGGCCAATGCCGAAAAGCCGACCAAATACGGAGTCATCTATTTCGGCTCCACCGCGCCGGCGATGGACGAGGCGGTAGGCTTGCTGGAAGCGCGCGGCCATCAGCTCGACCGGCTGCGCGTGCGCGCCTTTCCGTTCCATTCGAGCGTGACGAGCTTCATCGCCGAGCACGACTTCGTCTATGTGGTCGAGCAGAACCGCGACAGCCAGCTTCGCTCGCTGATCGTCAACGAGTGCAGCATCGACCCGGTGCGGCTCGTGCCGATCGTGCATTACGACGGCACGCCGATCACCGCGCGCTTCATCGCCGGCGCTATCGGCGACCATCTCGACGCGCTCAAAATCACGCCGCTGCGGAAGGTGGTGTCATGACTTACGTCGTCAAGCCGAAATTCCATCACCCCGAGCTGCCGAAGAACAAGCTCGGCTACACCCACCGCGATTACGAAGGCAA
>JASHVN010000698.1 GCA_030044555.1 Xanthobacteraceae bacterium
GGCCGAGCGGCTGCGTTTCGATGTCAGCAGGCTCGAAGCCCACTTGCGTGACCATGTCGCCGGGTTTGCCACGCCCATGGTGGTGAATCAGTTCAAGGGCGGCCAGTCCAATCCGACCTACCTCGTCGAAACGCCATTGCGCCGCTACGTGTTGCGGCGAAAGCCGCCGGGAAAGCTTCTCCCCTCGGCACACGCCGTCGACCGTGAGTTCCGCATCATCAGCGCGCTCCACGCACAGGGCTTTCCAGTCGCCGAGCCTATCCTTTATTGCGCCGACGAAAGCGTCGTCGGCACGGCGTTCTTCCTCATGTCCTATATCGAGGGGCGGGTGTTCTGGGAGCCACAAATGCCGGCATCCAATCCGACAGAGCGTGCCGCAGTCTATGACGCCATGAACGCAACGCTGGCGAAGCTGCATTCTTTCGACCCGGCCGCCATCGGACTTGCCGGTTATGGCCGTGGCGAGAATTACGTGGCGCGGCAGGTGGAACGCTGGTCGAAGCAATATCGCGCCTCGCAGACCGAAGCGGTCGAAGACATGGAGCGTCTCATCGCCTGGCTGCCGGCGCATCTTCCTCCGCAGCAACCGCCCCGAATCGTGCACGGCGATTATCGGCTCGACAACATCATCCTTGCCCCCGACGCGCCGGACGTCGCCGCGGTGCTCGATTGGGAGCTCTCCACACTGGGCGATCCGCTGGCCGACTTCTCCTACCATCTGATGCAGTGGCACATGCCGCCGTCAGACGCCGGCACAGGCTCGCTCGTCGGTCAGGATCTGGCGGCACTCGGCATTCCATCGCTCGAGGCCTATGTGGACGCCTACGTTGGGCGGACCGGGCTCGATCCACGGCCGTATTTGCCGGTTTATTTCGCCTACAATTTCTTCCGCCTCGCCGCGATCCTGCAGGGCATTGTCGGGCGTGTGCGCGATGGCACCGCAACCAGCGCCTACGCGGCGGCCAAGGCCGAGATGGTGCGCCCGTTGGCCGCCAAAGCCTGGGACTTCGCGGTCGCGGCCGCGGCATGAAGACCTTTGCGCTCGCGCTCGGCTCGGGCGGCGCACGCGGGCTCGCGCACGTCGCGGTGGTCGAGGCGCTCGACGAGCTGGGTGTAAGGCCGAAGGCGATTGCCGGCGCCTCGATCGGCGCCCTCATCGGCGCCGCCTATGCGGCGGGGATGCGCGGTCGCGACATCCGGCATCACGTCATTTCCTTCGCCCATCATCCGGGCGAAACCAGGCGGCGGCTGCTCGCGGCGCGCGCAGGCTCGCTCGCCGATTTGTTTTCCGGTGACTTCGGCCTGGCGACGCAACTCGACGCCGAAAAATTCTGCGCACAGTTTCTGCCGCAAACGATCCCTGCGGATTTCACTGCACTCTCCATTCCGCTCACGGTGATCGCGACGGATCTTCATGCGCGGCAGGAAGCGGCCTTGACGCGCGGGCCGCTGGCGACCGCACTCGCCGCTTCCATAGCCATTCCCGGCCTGTTCCGCCCGGTCGCTCGCGATGGCCGCATCCTGGTCGATGGCGGCGCCACCAATCCGCTGCCGTTCGACCGGCTCGAAGGCCACGCCGATATCGTCGTCGCCGTCGATGTGTTCGGCGTGCCGCCGGCCGACCGCTCCGATGTGCCAAGCGGCTGGGAATGCGTCTATACGACGATCAACGTGATGGGCAGCGCCATCCTCGCCGCCAAGCTCTCGCATTCCGCGCCGGATCTTGTGATCAGACCGAACGTGACGATCTTTCACGCGCTCGACTTTTACCAAGCGAGCGCCATCTTGCGCTTGGCCGAGGCGGCAAAGGCTGAGATCAAGGAAAAGCTCGCCGCGCTTTTGGCGTAAAGCATGATCCCGAAAAAGCCTGCCCCGGACTTGATCGGGGTGGATACCTATTCTCGGGAAAGATCATGCGCCAAGAATAAGGTCAGCGCCGTTCGCGAAAGAATTCCTTGAGCAACGCGGATGCCTCGCGCTCGGCGAGGCCGCCATAGACCTCAGGCCGATGGTGGCAGGTCGGCGAGGCAAAGAACTTCACGCCGTTGTCCACGGCTCCGCCCTTCGGATCGGCGGCGCCGTAATAGAGCCGGCGGATGCGGGCAAACGACACCGCACCGGCGCACATGGCGCAGGGCTCAAGCGTGACGTAGAGGTCGCAATCGCCGAGCCTCTCGGACCCGAGCAAGGCGGCGGCCGCGCGGATGGCGATAAGCTCGGCATGCGCTGTCGGATCGGCATCGGTGAGCGTTCGGTTGCCGGCCCGCGCGATGACGGCGCCGTCATGCACGATAACGCAGCCGACCGGCACCTCGCCCGCTTCGCCGGCGGCACGCGCTTGCGCCAATGCCGTCTCCATAAACGTTGCCATGGTCCGTTACCGTTGGCTCTGCTATCGAGCGCTCCGCAGAGCGGATTATGGACAAAAACACAACAGCTCATAAGGGCGGCGAGCGCATCGCCAAGGCGATTGCGCGGGCGGGGCTTGCCTCGCGCCGCGAGGCCGAGGCCTGGATCGCCGCCGGCCGGGTCGCCGTAAACGGCGCGGTGGTCGACACTCCAGCGCTCAACGTCAGCACGCGCGACCGGATCACCATTGACGGCGAGCCGCTGCCCGGTCGCGAGCGGACGCGGCTTTTCCTCTATCATAAGCCGCGCGGTCTGATCACGACGCATTCCGACCCGCAGGGGCGGCCCACCATTTTTGACCAGCTGCCGAAAAATCTGCCGCGGCTGATCAGCGTCGGCCGGCTCGATTTCAACACCGAGGGCCTGCTCCTTTTGACCAACGACGGCGCGCTCGCCCGCGTCCTCGAACTGCCGGCGACCGGCTGGCTGCGGCGCTATCGCGTGCGCGCGCATGGTTCGGTGACCCAGCCGCAGCTCGAAGAACTGCGCGCTGGCATCACTGTCGACGGCATGTCCTATGGCGCAATCGATGCCCAACTGGACCGGGTGCAGGGCTCGAACCTGTGGCTCACTTTTGCGATCCGCGAGGGCAAGAACCGCGAAGTGCGCAACGTGCTGGGCCATCTCGGTCTCAGCGTCACGCGCCTCATTCGCGTATCGTTTGGCCCGTTTCAGCTCGGCGAATTGGCCGAAGCCGCCATCGAGGAGGTGCGCACGCGCGTCCTTCGGGAGCAGCTCGGCGATCGCCTTGTCGCGCTCGCCGGTGCGGACTTTTCGACGCCGGCTGTCCCCTCGCGCAATTCACCGAACCGGGAAACGGCAGTCGGAGGCAAAGACAAAAGGAAATCGCTCAGCCATTCCTGGCGCGCGCCCAGCGAGGAAAAGCAAAAGCCGCTACGGCGGACATTTCACGGCTCGCGCCGAGACGACACCGGCGCGCGGGAGCAGCCGTCAACGGACATGCGCGCCGGAATACTCACCGATCGTAAAGGCCGCCGCGTCACGGTCGAACGTTTCGGGCATGCGCCGCCGCCTGAGCAACCCAAAAAGGAAAAGCCGAGGCAGGATCGCAGCGGCCGCCGCCGCTGGGCCGACCGCGCGGGCGGCCCGCGTCCGTCGCGGCCGCGGAAGCGC
>JASHVN010000699.1 GCA_030044555.1 Xanthobacteraceae bacterium
TGTTCACGAAAGCGTCGCCCGCTGGTTGGGCCGGCACTCCCGTCAATTGGACAGGTATCTATCTTGGCGTAAACGCCGGCTACAGCTTCGGAGGGAGCGATTGGACTGACGGCGTCACCGGCAGTTCGTCAGGCAGCTTCGGCACGTCCGGCTTCGTCTTCGGCGGAACGCTGGGCGACAATTACCAGGTCGGGTCCCTCGTGTTCGGCGTCGAGGGCGACGGCGATTGGGCCGACGCCAGCGGCGTTGGCACCTTCACCGCAACGAGTCTCTGTGCTGGCGGTTGTCTCACCACGAACACTTGGCTCAGCACCGTGCGCGGGCGCGCCGGCTACGCGTTTGGCCGCTTCCTCGCTTATGGCACTGCCGGTGCCGCCTTTGGTGACGTCCGGGCGAACTTCTCCAACGACCCAGTGACCAGTGCGACTAAGGCGGGTTGGACCGCGGGTGGCGGCATCGAAGTCGCTTTGGATCGCAATTGGAGCGCCAAGGCCGAATATCTCTTCGTCCACCTTGCCGACGGGTCGTGCGCCACAAATTGCGCCATCGCAAATGCCAACGGACCGCCAGTCATTCCTGACGTTGCCGTCAGATTCGACGAGAGCATCGTGCGCGGTGGCGTCAACTATCACTTCAATTAGCCAGACGGATTCTTACCGCAGGAGATTGGTGATAGCCGTGTTCCGCATCATCCTCTCAGTTGTCGGCTTGGCTGTCATGGCGAGCCAAGCCTTGGCCCAGGGCAAGCTTACGCGGTTCTGGAATCTGACCCGCAACACCATTTCGGAATTCTACCTGGCGCCTGCCGGCACCGCGAATTGGGGGCCGGACCAGTGCAAAAACGACAAGGATGGCGCCGTCGACTCAGATGAGCGGCTCCGAATCACTGAGGTTTCGTCGGGCATTTACGATGCCAAACTGGTCGATGTGACAGGTCGCGCGTGTATCGTTCGCAATGTCAGAGTGGAGGCTGGCGGCATTTTTTCGATCGAGGAAAAAGACCTTACATCATGCAAGCATTGAATGGTGACGGACCGCGTCCGAAGCAGGCGGTCTTGCCCGCCCGATCCAGCATGATTAACTCACGACTTAACGCCTCATCGGAGGTCCCTCATGATTTCGCGTCGTAACGCTCTTTTCGCAGCCCTTGCCGGTTTTTCCGCAGGAGTCGCGCCTTCCCTTGCTAATGCCAAGACATCCTGGGTTGCCCAGTTCGACACCGACAAGGACGGCACCGTCGACCTTGCCGAAGCCAAGAATGCCGCGGGCGCTACGTTCGACAGGCTCGATACCGACAAGGACGGCACTCTCACGATTAAGGAGCTGCAAGGCCGGCTCAGCCGCAAGGAGTTTGCGGCTGGTGATCCCGACCACGACAAGACGCTGTCCAAGGACGAGTACCTTGCGATCGTCGAGCGGCGCTTTAAAGCGGCCGACCCGGATAACGATGGTACGATCAGCGAGGTGGAGTTCCGCACGCCCGCCGGCCGGGCGCTGTTGCGCTTGCTCCATTAGCGTGCCCGGGTCATCCGCGCCGCACGATAGGCGCCGATTCGATGGCCGTGCTATTGCGGTCCGGTCATCATCAAAAATGCTTCCTCGATCGTGTGCGCGCCGGCGTCGGCGACGAGCCCGGCTGGCGTCTTATCGGCCAGCACCTTGCCATGATGCAGCACGATTACCCGGTCGGCGCCGGATACCTCATCGCAGAGATGCGTCGCCCACAGCACCGCCACCGCGCGCTCCCTCCGCATGCTGAACAGCAGCTTGAGCAGATCGCCGCGGCTCGCTGGATCGAGCCCGACGGTGGCCTCGTCCATCAACAGGACCCGCGGTTCGTGCAGCAGCGCGCGGGCGAGTTCGACGCGGCGCCGGTTGCCGCCGCTTAGCTTAGCCGCCTTGTCGTGCGCTCGTCCGGAAAGACCCAACCGTGCCAGTTCGGCTTCGATGCGGTTTATGGCCACCGACCGCGGTATCCCGTGCAGCCCCGCGTGAAAGAGAAGGTTGCCGGTGACGGTCAGCTCAAGATCGAGCGTTGGCTGCTGAAACACGATGCCCAGCTTGGCCAAAGCCGGCACCGGATTGCGCCGCATGTCCTGACCCATGATTTCGATGCGGCCGGAGTCCGGCACAAACAACCCGGCGAGCAGCTGGAACAACGTTGTCTTGCCCGCGCCATTCGGGCCGAGGAGGGCGATGAATTCGCCAGGCGCCGCGCTGAAACTGACGCCGTCGACCGCCCTGATCGACCCGTAAGTCTTCACCACCTTGTCGAGGAGCAGCGCTGGCGCGTCTCGTTCGGAAGTCATTTGACCCAGGCTCTCACCATGGTCTTGCTCGGCGCTCTCGTTAAGACGTAGGCTGGCTCCTATGTCCATGCTTAGCAATGCCGGAAAATTCACAGAGCGTCCATATCGAGGAGCAACGCCGCTGATCCATGTCGCCCGCGCGCTGCGCGCCGTCACCACGCGGGAGGTGCTGAAATTTGTCCAGCAACGCGGCCGTCTGCTTTCCGCGCTGGTCCGCCCGTTGATGTGGCTCGCGGTGTTCGCTGCCGGTTTCTACAACGTCTTCGGCGTCTCGATCATCCCGCCGTACAAGGTGTACATCACGTATCAGGAGTATATTGTGCCCGGCCTTCTGGGCATCATCCTTCTGTTTCACGGCATGCAGTCCTCGCTGTCGATGGTCTATGACCGCGAAATGGGAGTGATGCGGCTCCTACTGACGGCGCCGCTGCCGCGATGGATACTGTTGGCCTGCAAACTGGTTGCGGGCACTTCGCTGTCGGTGCTTACCTGCTACGTGTTTCTCGCCGTCTGCATTCCATTCGGCGTCACGTTCGATCCGACCGCCTGGCTCGAAGTGCTCCCGGCGCTGATCGTCTCCGGATTGATGCTGGGCGCTCTGTGGTTGTTTATCTCCGTGTACATCCGGCAGGTGGAGAACTTTGCGGGTGCGATGAATTTTGTGATGTTTCCCATGTTCTTTTTCTCGTCGGCGCTCTACCCGTTGTGGAAACTGCAGCAGAGCGGATCGGAGTGGGTGTACTATGTCGCGCTCGCTAATCCCTTCACCTATGCGGTGGAACTGATCCGGTTTGCGCTGTACGGCCAATTCGAACCGACCTCGGCGGCAGTCGTGACTGGTGCGACCGCGCTGTTTTTCCTCCTTGCCGTTCTTGGCTATAATCCGCAGCGGGGCATGATCCGCCGAACCGCGCAGGCGCAGCCAGCCTAGACCAAAAAGGCACGCTCTATTGGTGCGTGGCGGCCGCCCGCAGTTTCTCACGAATGACGGCAAGTTCGACCGCAGAGCGCGTGCCGCGCGGGCGCTCGATGGGCACTTCCGCGATTACACGCGCGGGCGATCGCGACAACAGAAAAATCCGGTCGGCGAGGTTGATCGCCTCGTCGATGCTGTGCGTGATCAGCAGCGTCGTGGTCGGCCGGTGCGATACCAGCTCAATAAGCTCGACGCGCAGCCTCTCGACGAGCGCGGCATCGAGCGAGACAAACGGTTCGTCGAGCGCCAGCAGATCGGGCTCCACCGCAAACGCGCGCGCCAAGGCGACGCGGCGGGCGAGGCCGAGCGACAATTCGCCGGGATAATGGCGGCGGTGCTCACTCAGCCCAAGCGTAGCGAACAACGCGGTCAGCATCGTCTCGCCGGCCTGTGGCGCGGCGAGACGGACGTTGTCCTCCACGGTACGCCACGGCAAAAGACGCGGTTCCTGGAATACGACGCCGAGCCTGCCGTGCGCTGGCAGCACGACGCTGCCCTCGAAATCACGGTCGAGGCCGACGATGATCCGCAGCAGCGTCGTCTTGCCGCAGCCCGAGGGGCCGACCACCGCAGCGACCTCGCCGTTTGCCAGCGCAAACGATATCTCGCCGAGCACGCTAAGGCGGCCGCCCGAGGCGACGTTGTAGGATTTGTGCTTGATGTGAAGCTCAAGCCGCCCTGATGCGCCAGCGGGAAGTATATCGTTCAAATGGCTGCACCACGAAAGTTTCAATCGCGAGCATGACGACCACAAAGGTCAACGCATAGGCCAGAATACGAGTCACGTCGAACAATTGGAATGCAGTTCCGATTTCGAAGCCGACCCCGTTGGGCCGGCCGAGCAGTTCGACGATAAGCACGATCTTCCAAACCAGCGACAGGCCGGAACGAGTTGCCGCAGCCAGATAAGGCGCCAGCTGCGGCATCGTGACATGACGCATCCGCACCCAGCCGCTCATGCGAAATACCGCCGCCATTTCATCGAGCGAAGGATCGAGCGCGCGGGCCCCCTCCCGCACCGTGACGATCGCGATCGGCAGCTTGTTCAAGGCAACAGCGACGAGCGCGGCGATTTCCGTCAATCCGGCCCAAATGTAGGCGAGCACGATGATCACTAGGGCGGGCAGGTTGAGCAGCACCACGAGCCACGGATCGGCAAGCCGATTGACGACGGAGTTGCGGCCCATCGCGAGGCCAATGACGGTACCGAGCGCCATGGCGATGGTGAACGACGCCGCCACGCGCAGCAGCGTGACGCCGAGATTGAATGCGAGCGCGCCGGAGCGCGCCTCATCAACGATGGCGAGGGCAACCGCGTGCGGGGCGGGCAGGAGCCGCGGGCCAAGCAGGTGCGAACCGGCAAACCACGCCGCAAGCAGCAGCGCGACCGAGCCTAATCGCAGCAGCAGATTCATTCGCTTGGACCCGAGCTGTAAAACGTGCCGGGTGGAAGTGCTTGCGCCGGCCCAACGAGGTTGGGACCGCCGATGCGCGCCAGCACCTGATAGAGCGCCTGCGCATCGATGACTTCGTCGGCGAGCGGCCGCTTAGGAATTCCCTCGGCGTAGCGCCGGCGATAGATGTCGAGTTCAGCGTTGTCGCTTGTTCCGATACGCGCAGCAAGCCGCTGCCACTCGGACGGCGATTTCGCAAGGATCACCTTCGCCTGGCGGGTCAGGGAAAAGAAGCGGTCAAGGAGAGCGCGGTGGCGTTGCGCCCATCCGTCGTGGAATACGTAACCGATCATTGGCACTGGTCCGGCGGCGCCGAGCTGCTTCATAACGTCCGCCATGGTAATCGCGCGCCGCATGGCTTGGCCTTCGAGGCGCGCACAAAAGTTCCAGAACGTCAGCGTGGCGTCGATTTTGCCTTGCACCAGCATCGCCGAGAGGAGAGGGGGCGCGGCATAGGAGATCGCGGCCTGAGTCCTGAGATCGACGCCCGATCGCCGCGCGAGCGCCTGCAGCAGCAGCCAGCTCTTGTCGAGCGGCCCACCCGCTACCCCGAGCTTTCTGCCCCGCAGGTCGGTGATGGCCTGGATCGGCGAATGCTGCGGAACCATCACCGCGCCGAGCGCGCTCGAATAGGGATAAAACACCAGATCGTCACCAAGCGCGCGCTCGCGCGCGACCCATAGCCAGTCCGACAGGATTAGGTCGGCTGAACCGCCCTTGAGTGCGATCTGTCCGGCCTCGGTGCTCGCAAGCTCCGTCGTTTCGATATCCAGATCGGCTTTGCGGTCCAGGCCGTGAGCGCGAATAACTTCCAATTCCCAGGCGAGCGTGCCCGTCTGCTGTGCGGCGATTCTGATGCGATCTGCCGCACGGGCTCCGGAAGCGGCAAGCATCACCGCGGCAATGGTGAAGATGCACAGACAAAGAAACCCGCGCGCGGTCAGCCTGCCATCAAGCTCATGACTGGCAATCCAGCCATCCGCCCCGGCTGAACAATGACGACACCCCGATGCCGCCAGCGGACGGCATACGCGACACATGGCTTCCTCCCTGGGGCCAGCGGCCCACTGCTTTCATCCGCGGCCGCCAAGGGCTGCGTTAGGCCGAGAATCTGGCACAAGTGTGCGCGGCGGGAAAGCAGTAAGGGCATGGCAGGCCCTTCAATTCGCGTGATCGCTGCTGCGCATTTGTCGGATAACATAGAACTTAAACAGCCGCTGCCAAAGCGACCGACCTTATGGGAGGACACGACGACATGATGCGATCGATAATGATTGCCGCCACACTGAGCACGATATTGCCACTCGCGACGCTCGCCCAATCATCCGATGACCTGAAGAGCGATGAGAAGACGCCCGAGAACGTACTGGTCTACGGCATGGGTTACTCGGCCCAGAGATACAGCCCGCTCACGCAAATCAACAAGGAGAACGTGAGCAGGCTTGTCCCAGTGTGGTCGTACTCGTTGAGCGATTTGCACGGCGGGGAAAGCTTTCCAATCGTAGACAATGGCGTGATCTACGTGACGACCCATGACGCTACTGCCGCTGTCGATGCGGTGACCGGTAAGCAAATCTGGCGCGTCAAGCATGAATATCCGCCGGCGACGCTGCGCGTCGTCTGCTGCGGCATCGTCAATCGCGGTGCCGCGATCTACGACGGCATGATTATCCGCGCGCTCATGGACGACAGGATCATTGCGCTTGACGCCAAGACGGGCAACACCGTCTGGGAAACCAAATCACCGGATCCGGCGACTCCCGCCAACGGCTACGCGATGACTGGAGCGCCGCTGATCGTCAAAGGCGTCGTTATCGTGGGTGTGGCGGGCGCCGAGTTCAGCAATCGCGGCTTCATCGAAGCCTACGATGCCAAGACCGGCAAGCATTTGTGGCGCGATTACACGATCCCCGCCAAGGGTGAACCCGGCTCCGAGACTTGGCAGGCCGATTCCTATCTCACCGGCGGCGGCAGTTCGTGGGTCACGGGATCGTACGATCCGGATTTGGACTTGGTATTCTGGGGTGTGGGTAACCCCGCGCCCTGGAACCCACGCGCACGGGCCGGCGACAATCTCTTCACCAACAGCGTTTGGGCCATCAGGCCGGAAACCGGCGAGCGCGTCTGGTACTATCAAGCCTCCCCGCACGATCCGTTCGACTTTGACGCTGTAGGAACTCCGATCAACGCCACAATCAAGGTCCATGGCAATCCGGAGAAGGTGGTCATACAGGCCAATCGCAACGGTTTCCTTTACGTGCTTGACGCCAAGACCGGAAAGCTTCTGGCAGCGAACCCATTCGGCAAAGTTAATTGGGCAAGCTCCATCGACATGAAGACCGGGCGCCCTGTGGTGACCGACGTCTATAAGGGCGCGGTCGCTGGGGACAAAGTCACTGTGTGGCCCTCAATATCCGGCGTGACGAATTGGCAGCATTTTTCCTACAGCCCG
This sequence comes from Xanthobacteraceae bacterium, assembly GCA_030044555.1. GTDB lineage: Bacteria > Pseudomonadota > Alphaproteobacteria > Rhizobiales > Xanthobacteraceae > BOG-931. The sequence goes on from JASHVN010000699.1 coordinate 7,192, forward strand.
CGCACCGGACGCGCCTATATCAATATTCTGAATATCGGCATGACCTACCAAGCGCCTGAGCCCCCTAGGCTCAAGCCGGGTGCGCCGTCGGGCGGGCCGACCGTTAAACGGACCGTCGTCACTGACGATCCCAATGTTCGCGGCTATCTGGAGGCGGTCGATCCGCTCACCGGGACGGTGAAATGGAAGACGCCTTACCGCAGCCCGAATTTCTCCTCGACCATGGTCACGGCGAGCAATCTCGTCTTCACCGGAACGATGACGGGCGAGTTTCAGGCGCTCGACGCCGATACCGGCAAGATCCTCTGGAGTTTTCAGACACCATCGGGCATCGTCGGCCAGCCGGTGACTTGGCAGAAAGATGGAAAGCAGTACGTCACCGTCATGAGCGGAGTGGGCGGGGTCTACGCCTTGCATGGAGGCGACCCTAATCTTAAGGACCAGCCCTCCGGAATGACGCTGTTCACGTTTGCGCTGTTCGACAAGTAAAGGTCAAAACTGCGCCCTTCGCAACGCGAGAGGTCGTCGGCCGCGGCCCCTTTTCGTTCCAGCAGCAGCACTATTGTTGCCAATGCCTCCGAGAAGTGTCTCCGCGCGCCTTTTCCACGCCTCGTCCGGCCCTATATCCTGTTCGATCGGTGTCCTATTCGCTCAGCTCAAAGACGCGGTACACATACGGCGCGTTCTTTTGCGCGGCAGCAAGGCTCGCCATCCGGCCGTGCAGCGCCGAGAGATGACAGACCGGGTCGGCAGCTCGGGCGTTACCGGTGATGGCCAAAGCCTGACACCGGCAGCCGCCGAAATCGATGTCGCGTCGTGCGCAGCTGCGGCACGGCTCCTCCATCCAGTCGGTGCCGCGGAATGCGTTGAACGAAGGGGACATTGCCCAGATGTCGGCGAGCGAATGGTCCCGCACCGACCAAAACTCAAGACCCGGAATGGTTTCGGCGGCGTGACAGGGCAGTACTTTTCCCGCCGGCGTCACGTTGAGCGAACGCCGACCCCAGCCGCCGACGCAGGGTTTCGGAAAACGAGCATAGTAATCCGGTGCGACCGCATCGATCACGATCTTGCCGTGATGTCGTTCTCTCAATTCCTCCACGGTCTTAATGGCGCGCGCCGTTTGCTCGGCTGTCGGCATCAAAGCCGCACGATTGCGCAAGGCCCAGCCGTAATACTGCACGTGCGCGATCTCGACCCGGCTCGCGCGAAGGTCAATCGCGAGGTCGACCATGGCGCCGATGCGGTCAACATTGGCGCGATGGACGACGGCGTTCACAGTCAGCGGAATTTTCAATCGCACAATTGCGGCCGCCAATTCCTTCTTGCGGGCAAATGCGCCTTGATAGTGGGCAATTTGGTCGGCCGAGACCGCTTCACTGTCCTGAATCGAAATTTGCACGTGGTCGAGGCCAGCGTCGGCGAGTTTGGCAAGCCTCGTCGTGGTAATTCCTACAGCCGACGTGATCAGGTTCGTGTACAGCCCGCTCTCATGCGCAGCTGCCATAATCTCCACGAGGTCTCGCCGCGCCGCGGGCTCACCGCCCGACAGATGAACGTGCAAGACCCCGAGCGCTGCTGCTTCGCGAAAGACGCGAGCCCAGGTCTGCGTATCGAGCTCACTGCCGCGTGCATCAAGGGCCAACGGATTGGAGCAATAGGGGCACCCGAGCGGGCACCGATGCGTCAATTCGGCGAGCATGCCGATCGGATGAGGTGGCGAAGGTGCCTCCACTTCGCGCGCGGTCTGCGGATCGCGCGTGCGGTTTGAACCTAGGCCTGAATCCTCTGTCATTGGACTTCGAGTTCCAGCAGCTTCTTTTCAGCGAGCCCTTTGAGCAGCGCGGATACGTCTGCGAGAATCCGCTCGCGCGGAGCCGAATAGGTGCTCGCCAGCTCATCGACGATTGAGTCAACAGTGGCGTCGCCGGTGCAGCGCTTCAAGATCTCGGCGGCGATAGCGTCAGCCTTGAACAAACGCTCGGGCGCCAGGAGAACCCAGCCGCCATGCGCTTCATTGTGAATCAAGCGCACGCCGCGGGGCAACCGAGGCCGCGCATTGATGGGGATTACCGGTGTCGTCTCGCTCACCTCTGGTCCTTTTCCTCTGGCGCGAAAGCGCCGGGCGGAATGTGTCCTGGTATGACATAGGCGTGATATAAGGCATCGAGCATCGCCCACAACACGTCGCACTTGAATTGAAGCGCGAGAAGAACGCCTTGCTGCGCTTCGGGTGTGACGGCGCGGGTCTTCACATAATCAAGGGCGAAGCGGGAATCACGCTCCGCTTGCGGTGGACGTTGCGAAAAATAGGCCAGCGTTTCCGCAGTCACGAAATCATAGTGTTTGAGCATGCCTTCAATTCGCTCGCTAATGATTTGGGGCGAGAACAGTTCGGTGAGAGACGAAGCGATCGCTTCGAGCAGGGTCCTGTCGCGAACGAAATTTACATAGGCATCGACAGCAAATCGCGTGGACGGAAGTAAACCGCGGTACGACGCGACGTAGTCACGGTTAAGCTGTAAGCCATCAGTCAGCTTAAGCCAGCGCGCGATTCCACCTTCGCTTTTCTTTTCTCCATCATGGTCGACCAAACGGCTCCGCCACTCGCGACGGACATCCGAATCCGAGCAGCGCGCAATAAGACTCGCGTCCTTCACCGGAATCATCGCCTGATAGTAATATCGGTTGAGCGCCCAGGCTTGTACCTGGCCCTTTGTACACTCACCGCCATGCAGCATTTTGTGGAACGGATGCTGCCGGTGATACCGGGTGGCGCCGATCTCGCGCAGGCGCGCTTCAAGCTGATCGGGAGAAAGCGTGCTCACAGGATGATTTCCATGCCGTCCTCGGCTACCTCGAACCCGGCCGCTTCAACCGCGCGCCGCTCGGGGGAGCCATCAACCAAGATCGGATTCGTGTTGTTTATGTGCGTCAGGATCCGTCGCGTAGTCAGCCCCGCGAGTTGTTTCAGCGTTCCGTTGGCGCCATCAATCGGCATGTGCCCCATTCGCCTACCAGTCTTTGTTCCAGCGCCGCTCATGATCATTTCGTCGTCGTGAAATAATGTACCGTCAAACAAGACGACATCGGCGCGACTGAGGCGTTCCAACAGGCTCGGGGTAATTGCTGCAGCGCCTGGAACGTAAGCCAGGCTAACGCCGCCGCATTTGATCCCGATTCCTACATTAAAGCCGCTATCCGCAGCGGGCTCGGGTTCACCCTCTTCCAAGTAAAGCGCAACCTTACCAGGGACCGAGAACGCTTCGGCATTAAGCCCATTCGGCAACGAGAAGTTTTCCGCAAGCGCAACGGGATGACGACGCACAACATCGGCAGCGAGAACGCCAAATATCGGATTGTGCGCGACCGCCGCCAGCGTTTCGCAAGTGCCATATAGGGCAAGTTCGCTGCGTTCACGCAACGTTAGCAGCCCACCGACCTGGTCGACTTCGGCTCCGGTGAGGACCACACCGACGATCGGACTTCCGCGCGGTGTCCCGTGCGGCTGGAGGGCCGGGATCGCCTGGATCTGTGCCCGCAGGTCCGGCGAAGCATTAAGCAACACCCACTTTTGCCCGTCAGCTGACACTGCGAGGCTTGCCTGTGTGCGCGGCTTCACCCGCGGATCGCCGTCCCAAGCAAGGCGGCACACTGGGCAGCGACAATTCCACTGTGGAAATCCACCACCCGCCGCAGCACCGAGGACGATAGCGATTAAGCGATCCATTCGTAGGCCATACGTGCCGATGCCAATCAATCAAAGCTCAGGCGCAAGGAAGACGTCGATTGATCCGAACTCTGGCGCAAATTTCGATCAGTTTGGGGGCTTATCGAAGCCGTGGCTTTCCTCCCAATGTCGCATTTTTTTGCCGATTTTGCCTCCGTAGTCGGCGTGGCCGACAACAAGGCGTCTGGCTCTCAGTAAATCGCCGCGGCATAGACAAGACAAGAGCTTTTCTCGGGCCGCTGATCGCGGTTTGGACTCCCCCCCTGGCGGGAATCCCTTTCTGCCGGCGGTTATTGTAGTGTGGCGGCGAGATGGCGCGGAGGGGGGTCGATCAATTCTGATGCGGTCTATCGTAGGCCGCGAACGGTCAGGGGAAACGATAATGTACAAAACATTGATCATCGTGGGCTCGATCTTGGTCGCGTTCGTCCATACCGCGTTCGCGCAGGATCCGCAGAAGGGCCAAATGGTTTTCAATTTCTGCATGCCTTGCCATTCCATCGGTCCAGGTGCTGAGAACAAAGTCGGTCCCGAACTTAATGGCCTGGACGGGCGCCATTCCGGCAGCGTTCCTAATTACGACTACTCAGATGCCAACAAAAAATCGGGCATCGTTTGGAATGAAGCGAATTTCAAAAGATACATTCATGACCCTCAGGCTATGGTGCCGGGCACTAAAATGCTTTTTCCCGGAATCAAGGACGACCAACAGGTCAATGATCTGTGGGCCTATGTTTCACAGTTCAACGCCGACGGAAGCAAGAAGAAGTAGGCCCTCGTCGCTAGAATTCGAATGGGGCCACTGGACCTGCGAAGAAACGCCGATGATTATTGATCTGTTCGAATAGGGTAGGGCGCTTATAACCGCTTGATTGGAGGTTGCCCTTCATGCCGGCGCGATATGAATGCGACACGCGAGGGAGTTCTCTGGTAAAATCAAGGCATGGGACAAGACTACAAATCCGCTGGCGACGCTGGCTGACGCAGACCTACCTGCATCAATAGCTCAATACCGCCAACCATTACCGCATGCAGCTTCTCGGCAATTTGGCCGACAATCCGGACCAGCGCATCGCCGACGACCTATTTTCGTTTGTGAATTGCACATTGTCCCCGTGTTTTTGCGGAGCAGCACTTTTGAGCCGCTGACCTCTCAGTTGGGTCGTTCGCGTCGGATTCGCGATGTCTGTGGAATGGCCTGCTTTTCCTCCGATAGCGACCAAATAGCCGACATTCAAAAATCGGCGCTAGTGCCACGAGCCGACATCGAGGGCTAGAAAATCTACCGCAATTAGTGCACTGTACGACGAGAGCTGCTCAACGGCACATGCCGATGTTCCGTCGGTTTAAAGGCAGGGACAGTGCCTCCGGCGGGCGAGCCAGCAGAAAGCAATTGATGATCGGTTCGAGGTTCTTCTGTCTTCGCAGAAGGCCGCACAAGCTCGTGGGAGTTCGCCATGAAACTTCCCCGCCGAAAATTTATGCATTTGGCCGCGGGCTCTATCGCGTTGCCCGCCTTGCGGCGCTTTGCCTTCGCGCTAGATTATCCAACTCGGCCAGTCCACATCATTGTAGGCTTTGCCGCTGGCAGTAATCCGGATATTGTTGCTCGATTGATCGCGGACCCTCTCTCCAGGCGGTTTGGTCAGCAGTTCATTGTTGATGATCGCCCAGGTGCTTCCAGCAACATTGGCACCGAAGCGGTCGCACACGCCCGACCCGACGGGTACACGCTGCTCGCCGTGACTTCATCCAATACCGTCAACGCAACCCTCTATGCGAAGCTCAACTTTGATCTTGTTAGCGACATTGCGCCGATCGCAGGAACTGTCCGGTTGCCTGATATCGTGACGGCGACACCATCATTCCCCGCGACAACAGTTCCCGAGCTCATCGTCTATGCCAAGGCCAATCCGGGCAAAGTTACTTTCGCTTCGAACGGCGTGGGAAGTGCGTCGCACGTTATCGGGGAACTGTTTGAAGCGATGACGGGCGCCAAGCTACTGCATGTACCTTACCGGACAAACTACATGCCTGATTTGCTCGGTGGACAGGTGCAGCTGGCATTCACGCCGATTGCCCAAACCATCGCCTATGTCAGGGAGGGCCGGCTCCGGGCGCTGGCGGTTACAAGTGCCACACGATCGGATGCGCTGCCGAAAGTCCCTGCCGTGGCGGAATTCGTTCCGGGCTATGAGAGTTACGTTTGGGATGGCATTGGCGCTCCGAAGAACACGCCGACCGAAGTCGTCATGGCGTTGAACGAGGCGATCAACGCAGTTCTTGCCAATGCTGATCTCAAAGCGCGGTTGTCGAGCCTCGGCGCCGAGCCGATGCCGACGACGCCACCTGAATTTCAGCGATTTATTGCCGATGAAATTGTCAAATGGGCCAAGGTGATCAAGTTCGCCGACATCAAGCCGGAGTAAAGTTGTGCTGGGGAGCATCATGACCGTTTCAAACGCTAGCCGCACCATGTCGGCACCGTCGCTAGCGGTACAGCGCCGGGGCATTAGCTCCGTTCCAGCGGCGTGCCCTACGGCGGCTTCAAAAATTCAGGCATCGGCCGCGAGGAAGGACCAGGCGAAGCGCTCGCAAAGGGCGACGGCGGCGCGCCAGATCCCCGTAGCTGGCTGGCCCCGGTCACGTCGCTGTCTCTCAGCTTCGCGCCTGCAGGGAAGCGGCGATGGCGATCGTAGTGCAAATTACAATACGATCGATTGGCGCAGCAGGTTGAATGGCTGCCCTGGATGGCGTCCAATGGCCGGCCCCGAGACCGTCGGCGCAAGCCGTTAGGCACGGCATACGCAGCCAGATCCAGCAAGTTCACGAAATAGCTGTCTTGCGCGGCGGCTGCATCGCATCGCAATCGCATCGAATGCTAATCGCAATGAGCGGGTCTCATTTGGGTACGAGACCGGCGGCTTTTGCGATTGCGGCGTTGCGAGTTAGCTCAGCGGCGACGTATGCCGCAAACGCGGGTTGGTCTATAGGTTCCAAAGGTTCTCCGCCAATTGCAGCCATCTTCTTCTCGAAGTCTACGGAGTCAGAGATTTTGCGGGTTTCTTGATAGAGCCGCTGGACAATCATCTCCGGCGTTTTCGCCGGAAGGAAAACGCCTACCCAAAAATCAAAGTCCGAATTCGGATAGCCGGCTTCGATGGTGGTTGGGACATCGGGCAGAGCCTTTGTGCGCCTACGGCTTGTGGTTGCAAGTGCGTCAATTTGATGCGAACTGACAAGGGGCTTGGCCGCAGTCATGGGCGAAAAGTAGAAGCCGATGCGACCCGTAATCACATCTGTAAGAGCCTCCGGCGTGCCGCGGTAACTGACCGGCTGCGCCTCGAAGCCAGCCGCCAGGCGGAAGCGCTCGGCTGTGAAATGAGAGGCCGAACCATAACCATTCGTTGCGTAGTTCATCGAGCCTTTGCCGGCCTTTGCGGCTGCGACCAGGTCGCCAAGTGCTTTGTATTTGTCGTGGGTTGTAACCAGGACCAACGGCGTATTCGTGACCGGCGCGACTGGAATAAGATCGCGCATGACATCATACGAGATGCCCGCGACGGTGGCGGGAGTCGTGGTCAGCGCGCTGGAAGCAAACAGAATTGTATAACCGTCCGGCGCCGCCCGCGTCTCTTCTGCAATTCCAATCGTCGTGCCGGCACCCGGACGGTTTTCGACAACGAACGGTTGGCCAAGGGCCTCGGACAATTCCTGCGCGGTAGCACGGGCAACAATGTCGATAGCGCTTCCTGCCGTGATCGGCACAATGACCCGCACCGGCCTGGTCGGCCACTGCGCCGCGTCTGCCGCGTGACTTGCAATCACAAGACACGACCACGCTAAAGCACATGCGCCCAGATTCCTTATCATAGCATTCTCCTTTTATTTTTATTCAGAGGTCAGACGCTCGCCGGCGGCAATGGCGGGCGACCGAGGATGGCATCGGATGCCTTCTCGGCAATCATGATGACGGGAGCATTGGTTGCCCCTGCGATCAGGTCGGGCATGACCGAGGCATCAACAACGCGTAAGCCTTCGGCGCCAATCACGCGCAGCGCGCCGTCGACCACGGCCATTTCATTGGATGACGCGCCCATCGCGCAGGTGCCGACCGGGTGATGCACCGTACCCATACTGGCTCGGACATGTGCCTCAAGCTCGGCGTCCGAGGTCCGATTTGCACCAGGCGTCACTTCGCCTGCGGCGAACGGTGCTAGCGCTGGCTGGCGCACGAGATCGCGGATCATCCGCAAGCCGTCCCGCATCACACGCCATTCCTCGTCGGTAGCCAGGAAGTTCTGATGGATGCTCACTGGCTGCAAGGGATCGGCGGATCGGAGCGAAACGAAACCGCGGCTGGTCGGCCGCATCGGCATCGCACGACAGGAAAAACTGTCGGCAAACGCCTGCTTGAATGGTGGCAGGTATGGCGAGGCGCTATTGGTCGCTCCCATCCAGAACAACAGCTGCACGTCGGGGACCGGCTCCTCCAACCGCGTCTTGACGAACGCCGTGATGCCGAATGGCAAGTCCGAGGCAAAACCGCTTCCGAGAAAGTAAGCCTGTCCGAGTGCCCATACGACACGATCAAGTCGCATATTGCGGGCGAACGGGCCGCGTTCCTTGCGGCGAAAAGTGATCGCCGCCGAGGTGTGATCCAGAAGGTTTTTCCCTACGCCCCTTCGGGCAATCCGGGGTTCAATGCCGTGGCTTTTCAACTGGTCCGGGTCGCCGATGCCGGAAAGCATGAGCAGTTGGGGGGAGTTGATTGCCCCCCCGGCGAGAATGACCTCACGCTCGACGTTGACCACCGCGGTTTCGCCACCCCGCCGATATTCGACGCCAACCGCGCGGGACCCGTCCATGACGATTTTTGTGACGTGCGCACCGGTCTCGACCTTAAAGTTCCTTCTCTGCATTGCCGGCCGCAGGAAGGCGACTGCGGTGCTGCAGCGTCTCCCATGGCGCAGCGTCATTTGAATACGGGCAAACCCCTCCTGGTCCGCGCCGTTATAATCCTCGGTGAAAGGATAGCCGGCCTCGCGGCCTGCGGCGAGGAATGCCTCGCACAGGGGGTCCTGAAAGGTCGTAAGCCGCGTCGTCAGCGGTCCATCGTTGCCGCGATAGGCGTTGGCGCCCCCTTCCCAGCTTTCCGCCCGCCGAAAGTAAGGTAAGACGTTGACGTACGACCACTCAGGTAACTCGTTGCCCGCCCAGCGGTCATAGTCGCTGCGATGACCGTGATAATATGCCATCGCGTTGATGGCCGAAGAGCCGCCGACGACCTTTCCTCGCGCGCATTCAATACGGCGCCCATTCATGGTCGCGGACGGTTCCGCAAAATACATCCAATCATGCAATCGTTTCTGCAATATGCGACCCCAGCCGAGCGGAATGTGGATCCAAGGGTCTCGATCCCACCCGCCGGCTTCCAGCAACAGAACTGTCGCAGATGCGTCCTCGGTCAACCGGTACGCAAGGGTGCAGCCAGCGGAGCCGGCGCCGACAATCACGTAACTAAAAGTCCTTTTAGTAGACATCAAACCTCCGACCGACCGAGATCGCTCCTCGACTTTTGTTAGGCTTGCGGGGTCTTCACCCGCGCTTCCGCTCCGACAGCTGTCGAGACTGTGCGATTACCAGCTCTCGCAGCCATCGCATCGCGACGTCGCGGTCGAGACGTTTATGCCAGAGCATCTCGAGACGAACTTTGGGCAATTCAAATGGCGGCGGCAGAAGTTTTAGTTCGAACCTCTCCGCTTGATCCCGCAGCACCCCTTCCGCCAAGGTCAAAGCCAAATTGGTATCCTTGATGATGGCTGGCGCGACCAGACCGTGAGACACGGTGCAGAAAATCGAGCGCTTCAACCCCAATTTCCCCAGCCCATGCTCGACCACTCCGCCCGGATCGCCGCGCGTCGCGACGAGAACGTGCTGAAGATTAAGATACTGCGCCAGCGAGAA